>NZ_JBFARO010000097.1:0-29973 GCF_040677125.1 Actinomadura sp. NPDC049382 | reverse complement strand
GGCGGCCGCGCGGGCACCGCGGGCGGCTCCCCGGTCAGCAGGTGGTGGGTGAGCGCGCCGAGGCCGTACACGTCGGCGCGGTGGTCGGGGGCCCCGTCGACCTGCGCCTGCTCTGGGGCCATGTAGCCGGGGGAGCCCGCGGGCAGCGTCAGGCAGGACAGGTGGTCGCCGCTGCGCGCGATCCCGAGGTCGGCGATCATGAGCCGCTCGCCGCCGCCCGGCGCCGACCGCAGCAGCACGTTGGACGGCTTCAGGTCGCGGTGCACGATGCCGAGGTCGTGCAGGTCCTGCACGCCGCGCGCGATCTCCCGCGCGGCGCGCAGCGCCTCGTCCGCCGGGAGGGGGCCGCCCGCCAGCCGGTCGGCGAGCGTGCCCCGGTCGGCGTAGGTCATCACGAAGTAGGGCCGCCCGTCCGGCAGCTCGCCGATGTCGAAGACCTGCACCAGCCGGTGCGAGTCGGCGCGGCGCAGCAGCCGCGCCTCCTGCACGAACCGCTCCCGCACGTCGGCGCGGAGCGTCCAGTGCTCGCCGAGGATCTTGATCGCGACGGGGGCGTCGAGGTCCGGGTCGTGGCCGAGCCAGACCGAGGCGAACCCGCCCGAGCCGAGCAGGCGGTCGATCCGGTGGCGGCCCGCGGTGGTCGGGGGTTCCACTTCACCCATGATGACGGAGCCGGACCCCGGAGGAGAGGACTTTCCGTGAATGAACGACGACGCAGCGTGCTCGCCCGGAATGTGCTTCCGGGCGGCGGTGTTGTACCGGCGGGAAAATGGATCGCCCAGCGCCGGGCGTTCCGGCTACGGTGCGAAGGTTGTGGGGTCAGCGGGGCCGGGGAGCCTGGAACCCTATCCTTGTCGATGGTTATGGGGACGAGTGTGAAATCGCCGCTCGCCGGTCTGCGCGCGCGCCTGCCGGAGCTGATGCTCCGCGACCAGCACCGGCTGCGCCGCCGGATCGACGGCGTCCAGAAGATGCGGGACGCCGCGCGCCGCGCGAAGGCCGCCGAGGAGATCGCCGCCGACGTCGAGGCCGCCGAGCGGCGGGTCGAGCGGCGCCGCCGCGCCGTGCCCGCGATCGGCTACCCGGCCGAGCTGCCGGTGGCGCAGAAGAAGGACGACATCCTCGCCGCGGTCCGCGACCACCAGGTCGTGATCGTCGCGGGCGAGACCGGGTCCGGCAAGACCACCCAGATCCCCAAGATCTGCCTGGAGCTCGGCCGGGGCGTGCTCGGCTCGATCGGGCACACCCAGCCGCGCCGGCTGGCCGCCCGGACGGTCGCCGACCGCATCGCCGAGGAGCTCGGCACCGAGCTCGGCGACACCGTCGGCTACAAGGTGCGGTTCACCGACCGCTCCAGCGACGACACGCTCGTCAAGCTGATGACCGACGGCATCCTGCTCGCCGAGATCCAGACCGACCGGCTGCTCCGCCAGTACGACACGCTGATCATCGACGAGGCGCACGAGCGCAGCCTGAACATCGACTTCCTGCTCGGCTATGTCAAGGAGATCCTGCCGCGCCGGCCCGACCTCAAGGTGATCATCACCTCGGCGACCATCGACCCCGAGCGGTTCTCCGCCCACTTCGGGGATGCGCCGATCGTGGAGGTGTCGGGCCGCACCTATCCGGTCGAGGTGCGGTACCGGCCCGTCATCGACCCGGAGGACCCGTCCGCCGACCCCGACCGCGACCAGATCCAGGCGATCGTGGACGCGGTGGACGAGCTGGGCCGCGAGGCCCCCGGCGACGTGCTGGTGTTCCTCAGCGGCGAGCGGGAGATCCGCGACACCGCCGACGCGCTGACCAAGCACTTCACCCGGCAGAAGGGCACCACCGAGGTGCTGCCGCTGTACGCGCGGCTGTCCGCGGCCGAGCAGCACCGGGTGTTCCAGCCGCACCGCGGGCGGCGCGTCGTCCTCGCGACCAACGTCGCCGAGACGTCGCTGACCGTCCCCGGCATCAAGTACGTCGTCGACCCCGGCACCGCCCGCATCTCCCGCTACAGCCACCGGCTGAAGGTGCAGCGGCTCCCGATCGAGCCGGTGTCGCAGGCGTCGGCGAACCAGCGCAAGGGCCGCTGCGGGCGGGTGTCCGAGGGCGTCTGCATCCGGCTGTACTCCGAGGAGGACTTCGAGTCCCGCCCCGAGTTCACCGACCCGGAGATCCTGCGCACCAACCTCGCGTCGGTGATCCTGCAGATGACCTCGCTCGGCCTCGGCGACATCGCCGCGTTCCCGTTCGTGGAGCCGCCGGACCGCCGCAACGTCAAGGCCGGCGTCGACCTGCTGCACGAGCTCGGCGCCATCGACCCGGCCGAGAAGGACCCGCGCAAGCGGCTCACCCCGCTCGGCCGCCGCCTCGCCCAGCTGCCGGTCGACCCGCGGCTTGCCCGGATGGTGCTGGAGGCCGACAAGAACGGCTGCGTGCGGGAGGTCCTGGTCATCGCGTCGGCGCTGTCCATCCAGGACCCGCGCGAGCGCCCCGCCGAGCACCAGCAGGCCGCCGACGAGAAGCACCGCCGGTTCGCCGACCCCACCTCCGACTTCCTGGCCTACCTGAACCTGTGGAACTACCTGCGCGAGCAGCAGCGGGAGCTGTCGGGCAGCGCGTTCCGCCGCATGTGCAAGAACGAGTTCCTGCACTTCCTGCGCGTCCGCGAATGGCAGGACCTGCACGGCCAGCTCAAGCAGGTCGCCAAGGCGCTCGGCGTCACGCTCAACACCGCCGACGCGCCGCCCGACCGCATCCACACCTCGCTGCTCGCCGGCCTGCTCTCCCACATCGGCCTGATCGACGCCGAGAAGAAGGACGGCAAGCAGCGCCGCGGCCAGGAGTACCTCGGCGCGCGCGGCGCGAAGTTCGCCGTGTTCCCGGGGTCGGCGCTGTTCAAGAAGCCGCCGCGCTGGGTGATGTCGGCGGAGCTGGTCGAGACGTCCCGGCTGTGGGGCCGCGTCAACGCCAGGATCGAGCCGGACTGGATCGAGCCGCTCGCCGAGCACCTGGTCAAGCGCAACTACAGCGAGCCGCACTGGTCGAAGAAGCAGGCGGCCGTCATGGCGCACGAGAAGGTCACCCTCTACGGGGTGCCGATCGTCGCCGACCGCCGCGTCAACTACGGCCGCATCGACCCGGCGCTGTCGCGCGAGCTGTTCATCCGGCACGCGCTCGTCGAGGGCGACTGGGACACCCACCACCGGTTCTTCCACGACAACCGCGCCCTGCTGGACGAGGTGGAGGAGCTGGAGCACCGCGCCCGGCGCCGCGACATCCTCGTCGACGACGAGACCCTCTTCGACTTCTACGACGCGCGCATCCCCGAGGACGTCGTGTCCGGGCGGCACTTCGACGCCTGGTGGAAGACGGCCCGGCGCACCGACCCCGACCTGCTCGGGTTCGAGAAGTCCATGCTGATCAACGAGACCGCGGGCGGGGTCAGCGAGGCCGACTACCCGGACGTGTGGAAGCAGGGCCCGCTGCGGCTGCGCCTGACCTACCAGTTCGAGCCCGGCACCGACGCCGACGGCGTCACCGTGCACGTCCCCGTCCAGGTCCTCAACCAGGTGCGGCCGGACGGGTTCGAATGGCAGGTCCCGGGGCTGCGGGTGGAGCTGGTGACCGAGCTGATCCGGTCGCTGCCGAAGCAGCTGCGGGTCAACTTCGTCCCGGCGCCCGACTACGCCCGCAAGGTCCTCGACCGCGTCGCCCCGCGCACCGAGCCGCTGCTGGACGCGCTGGAGCGCGAGCTGACCGCGATGACGAGCGTGCCCGTCGCCCGCGAGGCGTGGGACCCGTCCCGGCTCCCCGCCCACCTGCGCATCACGTTCCGCGTCGTCGACGAGAAGCGCCGCACGCTCGGCGAGGGCACCGACCTCGACGAGCTGAAGCGCCGCCTCGCCGGCACGGTGCGCGGGACGCTGTCGAAGGCGGCGTCCACCGTCGAGCGCTCCGGCCTCACCGAGTGGACGATCGGCGAGCTGCCCCGCACCTACGAGCGCAAGCAGAGCGGCTACGACGTCAAGGCGTACCCGGCGCTCACCGACGAGGGCGAGAGCGTCGCTGTCCGCATGTACGAGACGGAGGCCGAGCAGCGCCGCGCCATGTGGCTCGGCACGCGCCGCCTGATCCTGCTGAACGCGCCGTCCCCGGTGAAGCTCGTCCAGGGCCGCCTGACCAACCAGGGCAAGCTCGCGCTGAGCCACAACCCGCACGGCTCGGTCGCGGCGCTGTTCGACGACTGCGTCACGGCCGCCGCCGACCGGCTGATCGCCGAGGCGGGCGGGCCCGCCTGGGACGAGGAGGGCTTCCGCGCCCTGTACGACCGCGTCCGCGCCGACCTGCACGACGCGACCGCGCAGGTCGTCGGGCTGGTGGAGCGGATCCTCGCCGAGGCCCACGAGGTGGACCGGCGGGTGCGCGGCACCGCGAGCCTCACGCTCGTCCCGGCGCTGACCGACATCCGCGGCCGGCTCGCGGCGCTGATCCACCCCGGCTTCGTCACCGAGACGGGCTGGGCGCGGCTGCCCGACCTGCCCCGCTACCTGCGCGCCCTCCAGGTCCGGCTCGACAAGCTCCCCGAGAACCCCGGGCGCGACCGGATGCTCGCGCACCAGGTCGACGTCCTGGCGCAGGAGTACGAGCAGGCGCTGCGGCGGCTGCACCCGTCCCGCCGCGACGAGGAGCCCGCCCGGCAGATCCGGTGGATGCTGGAGGAGCTGCGGGTCAGCCTGTTCGCGCAGCAGCTCGGGACGCGCTTCCCGGTCTCCGACAAGCGCATCCGCAAGGCGATGGCCCAGCTCTAGCTCAGACGGGGGTGGCGGCCCACAGCTCCAGGTGGCCGCACCGGCGGCAGCGCCAGGCGTCGATCTGCCAGCGCTGCCGTCCCAGGCGCTTCGCGCCGCCGAAGACGCCGCGCTCCAGCGGCCCGGCGATCCAGCGCGCGTAGCCGCGGGAGTGGTCGCCCGCGTCCTCGATGAAGCCCGGCTCCAGATCTTCGGTTCCGCACTGCGTGCACCTCGGCTGCGTCATGCGGAGAGGGTAGTGTGCACCGAAGATCACTAATCGCGGCGTATGACGGGGGCGCGGGGTTGCGAGACTTCTATCCGCCGATCGAACCGTACGAGTCGGGTCTGCTCGACGTCGGCGGCGGCGACCGGATCTACTGGGAGACCTGCGGGAACCCGGACGGCGCGCCCGCGGTGTTCCTGCACGGCGGGCCCGGCGGCGGGCTGCTGCCCGACCACCGGCGGTTCTTCGACCCGGCGAAGTACCGGGTCGTGCTGTTCGACCAGCGGGGCTGCGGCCGGAGCGTCCCGCACGCCGGCGACCACGCGGTCTCGCTGGAGCACAACACCACGCCGCACCTGGTCGCCGACATCGAGCGGCTGCGCGAGCACCTCGGCATCGACCGCTGGCTGGTGTTCGGCGGGAGCTGGGGGAGCACCCTCGCGCTCGCCTACGCGCAGGCCCACCCGGACCGGGTCGCCGCGATGGTGCTGCGCGGCGTCTACCTCGTCCGCCGGTCCGACGAGGCGTGGGCGTTCACCCCGACCGGTGCGGCGCACCTGTTCCCGGCCGAGTGGGAGGCGTTCCGGGACGCGGTCCCGCCCGCCGAGCGCGACGACCTGCTCGCCGCCTACGGCCGCCGCCTCGTGGACCCCGACCCGGCGGTGCACATGCCGGCCGCCCGCGCGCTGATGGACTGGGAGATGGCGGCGAACACGCTGCTGCCCGTCACGCCGCCGGAGCTGGACGACGCCGTCGTGCTGGCGTTCGCCCGCATCCTGCACCACTACATCGCGGGCGGCGGCTTCCTCCCGGCGGAGGGGCTGCTCGCCGGGGTCGACCGGATCCGGCACATCCCGGCGGTGATCGTCAACGGCCGCTACGACATGAAGACGCCGCTGGACCAGGCGTGGGATCTGCATCGTGCCTGGCCGGAGGCGGAATTCCACATCGTCGAGGACGCCGGGCACGGCGGGAGCGAGCCCGGCACGCGCGACCGCCTCATCACGGCGACCGACGCGTTCGCCGCTCACTTCTCGACGACGTGGGCACCCCCACATCCGCCTCACAAGTCACTGCGGTGACGTGCGTCAGTGCGTATGGTTCATTCCATGCCTAACAGCGAAGAGCGCGACAATAGCGGCCCCGGGACGGCCGCGGCTCCCCAGGGCGGCGCGGTCTCCGAAGGCGCGGGGGAGAGCACTGAGACGGCGGTCGCCCGCGTGGGCGACCCCGTCGCGGTCTGGCCGTGCGCCAACTGCGGACGCCCCGTCCCGCAGCCGGTCGGCGCCGTCCGCGCCGTGCGCTACTGCCAGGACAACGAGGGGGCCTGCGCCCGCGAGGCCCGCGAGCGCCGCGACCGCGGCCGGGACGCCCCCGGCCTCACCGGGCAGGTCGCGTCGGCGTGGGAGATGGTCGAGCGGCTGGAGAAGGCCGCCGACCTGCTCGCCGACTCGCTGACCTCCGAGCTGAGCGTCGCCGGCGTCGAGCGGCGGGTCGCCGAGGTGCGCGCCGAGGCCGCCCGCGAGCTCGCCATCGCGCAGAGCGAGCGGGACGCCTCCCAGCGCAAGGCGGAGGAGGCGTGGCAGGAGGCGTCGTCCGCCCGCAAGCGCGCCGAGACGGCCGAGCAGGACGCCGGGCGCGCCCGCGAGGAGGCTAGGCTCGCGACCGCCAAGCGCGATGCCGCCCAGCAGGCCTGGGAGGAGGCCCACCAGGTCGCGCAGCAGTCGATGACGGCCAAGCTCGCCGCCGAGAGCGAGCGCGACCGGGTCGCCGCCCGCGAGACCGAGCTGCTCGCGGCGCTGGAGGCGGCGCGGGCCGAGCTCGTCGGCCTGCACGCCAAGCTCGCCGAGGCCGAGGGCGCCGCCGAGGCGCAGCGGGTGGAGGCCGCCGTCGCCAAGCAGGGCGCCGAGGACCTGCGCAACGCCATGCGCGACACCGAGGCGCAGCGGCAGCGCGCCATGCAGGCCGCCAGCAAGGCCGAGGCCGAGCGGACCGCCGCGCTGCGCGCGCAGTCCGAGGCCGAGGCGGAGGTCGTCCGCGCCAACGCGCGCGCCGACGAGGCCGCCAAGGAGCGCGACGCCGCGAAGGCCCGGGCGGCCGCCGCCACCGCGGAGCGGGACGAGCTGACCGGCAAGCTCAACGAGCAGGCCGTGCAGCTGCGCCAGCTGTCGCAGTCGGTCGCCGACCAGCAGGCCGCGCTCACCGCCCTCGCCGAGGAGCGCGACGCCGCCCGCGCCGAGGCCGACCGCGCCCGCCGCCAGGTCGACCAGTTCACCCAGGGCACGCTGTCGTCCAGCGTCCCGCCGGGCGGCCGGATGCCGGGCGGCGGCACCCCGGTTCCCCCGCCGGGCGTCCCGAACGGACCGGGCGTCCCGAACGGCCCCGGTGCGCAGCCCGCCGGCCTGCCGCCCGGCCCGCCCCCGATCGGCGGCCCGCTCCCGCACGGCACCGCCCCGAACGGTGCGATGGCCCCGCTGGGCGCGCCGCTGCCCTACCCGGCCCCCGCACCGAACGGAGAGCCGGGCTCGGGCACCGGCGGCCACCGGGTGCCGGGCGCCGAGGCGCAGAACCACGGCCGCCCGCTGAACGGCGTCGACCGCGAGGACCCCCTCTTCGCCGGCCCCTGACGGGAGCCGCCCCGCCCGGGCGGGCCGCCGCCCGGGCTCAGCCGTACCGGACCGCCAGGAAGAACGCGGCCAACGCCACGGCGCTGATCAGCATGACGTGGCCGCGCTCGCGCGCCGCCGTCCGCCGCAGCGTGGCGATCCGCCGGCGGCTGAGCCGCAGGTCCGTCACGCTGCGCCGCGCCCGCTCCCAGTGGACGCCCGTGTAGATCGCCAGGGCCGCCAGCCCCAGGATGAGTAACCCGTCTCCGCTCATGAGCTCCGCCTCCGTATCCGCGGCAGCTCAGATTGAACAGCGGAACCGGCCGGGACGACAGTGCCCGGCGACACATTTCCGCGATCCATGCGGAACCGGCAGGGGTCGGCCGGCTGCGGATCATCGGCCGGCGGGCCGGGCTCAGCGTCCGAAGGCCTCGGGATCGATCTCGATCCAGATCTGCTCGGCACGGCCCAGCAGCCGCCCGTCCGCCCCGTACAGCGCGGTCGCCGCGTGCATCTTGCGGCCCTCGCGGCTGCGCGCCAGCCCCACCACGACGCACCGCTCGCCGGCCTCGGGCACGTCCATCACCTGCGCGGTCATGGTGCCGAGCACCGCCGGGCGGCCCGCCACGTCGAACGACCAGCCGCCGGGGCAGTCGAGCGCCGCCCACACCAGCTCACGCTCGGGGACCCGCTCGGGCACCCACGGCGTCGCGACGCACCCCTCGCCGACCGGCCCCGGCTCCAGCCGCAGCCCGTCGCCGGGTTCGCGCTCCGGCCCGCAGACGAAGCAGCGCGGGAACGGGTGGTTCTCCTGCGTGCGGAACTTCTCCGCCGCCTCCAGCGCCCGCTCGAACGGGACCGCCGCGATCGGCGGCACGACGATCGCCCCCGCGAGCGCCTCCGCGATCAGCCGCTCCCCGTCCCACAGCCGGACGCTGTGGCCGCGCTCGTCCTCCACCGTCACGGCGAGCTCGGTGTCCAGCGGCGGCGGCTGCCGCAGCGTCACCGTCACCGTGTCGATCGGGACGCGCCCCGCGAGGCGCCCCGCGACGTATCCGCCGTTCCCCGACCCGTCCGGCCCATGGAACCGCCGGTCAATGATCATGTCCGCCCCCGTGCCCGCACTCATCTCACCAAAACGGCATAGATCTTAATGTCCCCCACCGACATCCGGCCCGCGGGGGTGCGGCGGTCGCCGCACCCACTGCCGCGCCCCGCCGCGCCGCTACACGGCGCGGGACGGCTGGGGCCGGCCGGGACGCGTGGTGAAGAAGACCGAGAGGGACGCCTGGAGCCGGGCGCGGACGGTGTCCTCGTCGACGGGCCCGTCCGCCGGGACGGGGGTGTGGTCGAGGGCGCGGGCGATCAGGAGGTCGATGTTGCGGTCGGCGACCAGCACCGAGCACGTGTCGCACGCGTACCACGGATAGAGCATGTTGAGGACGGCCACGGCGGTGTCGTCGTCGGAGAGGTCGGTGGTGTCGAGCTCGACCTCGAACATGTCGGTGTCGTCGGGGTCGAGCGTGGGGTAGTAGAGCCAGCTCGGCCCGGACGCGCCGCAGAAGTCGCAGCCCGGCTCGCGCGGGAGGGCCTCGCCGACCGCCAGTTCCAGCTCGTGGTCCCACGGCTCGACCCGCCGGTTGTGGCGGTAGCCGACGCCGTCCAGCGAGCCCTCGCGGTTGTGCGTCACATCGTGCACCTCGCCGCCGCAGCGGGCGCACATGAGGCCGATGTCCTCCATGTCCCTCCCCTGATCGCTGAGGCACCGGATCTCACAGTATCCGGCCGGACGCCTCCGTCGTACCGGGCGGCGCCGCTCGGGTACGTTGAAGATCTTCACCGACGCGCCCGCCCCGGCGATCCCGGCCTCCGCGTCCCCGCGCGCGCCGCACACTCCCCGCGTGCCCCATGCCGAGTCATCGAATCGGGAGGTCCCGTGTCCGACGTCGTGCTCAACGCCGACAAGATCGATCTGGTCCGCGAGCGGCGGCCGCTGCTCGACCGCGTCACGATGACCGTGCTGCGCGGCGAGCACTGGGCGCTGATCGGCCCGAACGGCGCGGGGAAGAGCACGCTGCTCGGCATCCTCGGCGCCTACACGCACCCGACGCGCGGCACGGCGGAGATCCTCGGCCGCAGGCTCGGCCGGGTCGACGTGCACGACCTGCGCAAGCTGATCGGGCAGGTCAACCCGCGGCACCCGCTGGAGTCGGCGCGGACCGTCCGGGAGATCGTCCTGACCGGTGTGACCGGCACCATCGAGCTCGTCCCGCGCTGGACGCCCACCGACGCCGAGGTGCGCCGCGCCGACGAGCTGATCGGCCTGATGGGCCTGTCGGCGCGCGCGGACGCCCGCTGGCCGACCCTGTCGCAGGGCGAGCGGGGCCGGACGCTGATCGCGCGGGCGCTGATGCCCGACCCGGCGCTGCTGCTGCTCGACGAGCCCGCCACCGGCCTCGACGTCGCCGCGCGGGAGCGGCTGCTGCAGAGCATCGACCAGCTGCGCGCCGACCGCCCGGACCTGACCACCGTGCTCGTCACGCACCACCTGGAGGAGCTGCCGATCAGCACCAGCCACGCGCTGCTGCTGCGCGAGGGGCGGGTGCTCGCCTCCGGCCCGGCCGGCGAGGTGCTCACGACGGAACTGGTCAGCGCCTGCTTCGACCACCCGATCACGATCACCCGCCACAACGGCCGCTGGGCCGCGACCGCCGGGCCCGCCTAGCCGCCGCCCGCCCGCGGCTCAGCCGCCCGCGACCCGGTGCCGGGACAGATGCGCCAGCACCGACTGGTTCGCCTCCCAGCCGTCCGGGAACTTCACCGGGACGCCGAGGTGCACCGGCTCGGCGGACGGGTGCGCGTCCAGCAGCTCGGGGATGCCCGCCCGCGCCACCACCACGCACGCGTGCCGGTGCCGGGACGTGAGCACGCACAGCCGCCCCGACTCCAGGTGGAACGCCGTCGCGTCGCGCCGCCCCGACAGCGGGTGCAGCACGACCGTGACGTCGTACTCGCGGCCCTGGAGCCGGTTCGCGGTGTCGACGGTGATGCCCTCGCCGTGCGGGCCGAGCGCGGCGCGGATCGCCGTCACCTGGTCGCGGTGCGCGGCGCCGATCGCGACGCGGGAGGCGTCCACCGGCGCCGACCCCTGCTCGGAGTGCGCGACGGGGCCGCGCTGCAGCAGCCGGACGGCGAGCGCCGCCGTCGCGCGGACCGCCTCGGCGTCCGTGCGCAGCGTGTGCCGCGCCGGCAGCTCGTACAGGGCCCAGCCCGTCGCCGCCGCCTCTTCGAGCGCGTGGTCGTAGGTGGTGCCCATGCCGCGCGCGCCGAACTCCAGCCGCCGGTCGCCAGGCCCCGTCCCGGCGCGGAACCCGGTGAACGGGTAGAACGCCCGCGACACGACGGGCGCCGCCGAGGCGGGCAGCCGCCACGACACCGGCAGCCGGTGGACGGGCAGGTCCGGGTTGTGCGCCAGCAGCACCGAGACGGCGCTGCGCATCGGATCCCAGGTGAGGCCGGTCCAGCGTTCGACCTCCACCGTGGAGAACGGGTCGAGCTGGCCGGGGTCGCCGACGAACAGCGCCCGCTCGAACCGGCCGGCGATGCGCAGCAGCATGTCCGAGCGCATCTGGTACGCCTCGTCGACGATCGCCCACGGCCACGTGCCGTCCGACAGCGTCGCCCACTTCGCCGCCGTCGCGATCACGACGGTGTGCTCGGCGAGGTCGGCGGCCTTCTGCGCCACCCGCACCTGCGGATGCGCCAGCACCCGCTCGGACGGCGCGTACCCCGACGCCGACAGCCGCCCCAGCGTGATCGCCGGGTGCTTGGCCGCGATCCGCTCGATGAGGTCGTCGACCTGCTCGTTCGTCTGCGCCACGATCATCAGCCGCTCGCCGGCCCCGGCCAGGTGCGCGGCGGCGCGGACCACGAGCGTCGACTTGCCCGCGCCGGGCGGCGAGTCGACGACCACGCCGCGGTGCCCGCCCGCGAGGTCGGCGAGGACCGCGTCGACGACCCGCCCGGCCGCGGCCGACGGGTCCAGGTCGTCCGCCGCCACCGGCACCAGGTGGCGGCCCGCGTGCCCGCTCACGCCCATTCCTCTTCCGCGTCCTCGCCGGTCGGCGTGTACTCGCCGGGCGGGCCGCCGTGGGTCCACGGCGTGTCCTCGCGGTCGGGGAACTTCGCCGCGCCGAACGAGCCCTCCGACAGCGAGGTGAAGCAGACCCGCGCGCCCGCCGCCGGGACGGCGCCCGGCTCGGGCGTGAGCTTGCGGCCCATCCCGCCGGTCAGCTCCAGCAGCACGGACCCGTCCGCGATCTCCACGATCCTCCCCTTGAGCGCGGGCCGCGCCGCGCTGCACACGGTCGTCCCGACGTCGAGCCGCACCGGGTCCGCCGTGCCGACCCGCAGCAGCGGGCGCAGCTTGGGGCGCTTGCCCGTCTCGTCGAGCCGGGCCGGGTCGCACTCGGTGACCGTCCCGCCGAACGCCGCGCCGGCCAGCCGGTGCTCGGCCATGACCAGCGGGTCGTCGAACGCCCGCTGCGCGTCGTAGGCGTCCTGCGCGCGCTCGAGGTCGTGCAGCCGCCGGGCCGCGCGGACGGGCGGGTCGCGGCGCGCTTGAGGATACGCCTCGCCGAACGTCTGGTGGTAATAGGTGAAGGCGTCCCGGTCGCGCTCCCAGCGGCGCGGCACGCTCGCGCCCTCCGGCAGCGCCCGGAGCAGCTCGACGCCCCGCCACATCAGCTCCCACGTCGGGGTGAGCTGCCCGGCGAGGACGTCCCGCAGCCGCTCCTCGGCGCGGGAGCCCGGACCGGCCCGGTCGTAGGCGGCGATCGCCGGTGCGAGGACCTCGTTGTCGAACGTCGGGTCGGTGGTCGGCCCCGCGGGCGGGCACAGCACGGGATCTTCGGCGCGGGCCGCGGCGGCCGGGCCGTCCATGCCGTCCGGCGGGTCGATCCAGCCCATCAGCGCCGCGAGGTTGCCGTCCTCCAGCGAGCTCTGGCCCGTCGCCCAGTGCAGCCGCAGCGCCTCCGTCATCGCCATCAGCAGCGACGACCCGGGATGGTCGAACCGCTCGGCGAACCACGTCAGCCACCGGCCGAGCACCGGCACCGCCGGGTCGACCGCGTACGGGCCCTCCGTGCTGCGGAACCGGGTGGACCGGCCCATCAGCCGCAGGAACGCGACGCCGCCCCGGTTCGGGACGAGCAGCTGCGGCGCGTCCCCGTACCGGATCCGCTCGTCGCCCTCCTTGCCGGGCGGGAGCTGCTCCACCTCGCCGCGGCTGGTCTCGATGTGGTTCAGGACGAGCCTGCCGAGCGCGGCGGCGAACCCGAACCGCAGGTCGCGGTTGCGCGGCTGCGGGACGACCAGCAGCGTCGGAGCGTCCGGCGCGCTCCCGGCCATGACGGCGAGCGGCGCCGCCGCCTCTCCGGCCAGCTTCAGCGGGACCAGGACCAGCGGTGCGCCGGACACCTGGCAGTGCCGCACGGTCGCGAGCGGCTGCGCGACCCCCGCGGCCGCCGCCTGCAACTGCGCGAGCGAGGACAGTGCGCTCATCGACGGGTCACGCCGCCCCGTGCAGGGCCTCGGCGCGCAGCCGCGCGGCGGCGCGCAGCTGCTCCGCGGTCTCGGCCAGGTCGTCGGACGGGGTCAGCGAGCCGTCCGCCAGCGCCAGCGCCGTGCCGATCGTGTCGACGCCGCCGAGGTCGTCGCGCACGGACCGGCCGAGCGCGCCCGTCGCGCCGCACGCGCGCGCCTCGTCCCGGCAGAACAGCGCCATCTCGCAGCCCGACATGCACTCGGGCGAGTACCGGGCCTCCACCGCCTGGACCGACGCCGCCAGGTCCTCGCCGGCCTCGAACGTCAGCCCGTCGGGCAGCTCGGCCAGCAGCGCGTCGACCCGGGTGAGCCGCGTGAGCTGCCGTTCCAGGACGGCGAGCTGCGGCCGCACGTCCAGCGGCGTCGCCGTCGGGCGGTTGGAGAAGTTCTCCGGGCACACCAGGAACACCTCGTGCGACACGCGCGCCGGGTCGTGCCCGAGCTCGGCCACCAGCCGGCGCAGCGCCAGCACGTACACCGCCGACTGGCGGGCCGCCGCCGCGACCTGCTCCGGCTCGGCCTGCCCGTCCACGACGGCGAACGACTTGATCTCGATGACGTGCAGCCGCCCCGCGAGCTGGAACGCGATGACGTCCGGCTCCAGGTAGGCCGGGTACCCGGCGATCTCCAGCCGCAGCAGCGGATGGTCGAACAGCGTGCCCTCGCCCGACTCCAGCGCGCGGGCGAGCAGCCGCCGCGTCCGCGAGTGCCGCAGCTCCCGGCCCTCGTTGCCCGCGACCACCTCCAGGTCGTCGTAGGCGACCTCCGGCACGTCGAGGCCGAGCCGCTCGCGCAGCAGCGTCAGCAGCTCCGCGCACCCGTCCGCCTTCACCTGCGCCTCGAACGCGTTGCCGCGCGTGATCGCGAACTGCGACTGCCCGAACGGCGCGGGGAACCCGAGGGCCCGCGCCACCGCGTCCTTGTCGACGCCCGCCGCGTCCATCAGCCCGCGCCGGGCGCAGCCCGGATTGGACGTCAGCGCGGCGATCGTGCGGGCGTCGTGGTTGCGCGGGGGAGTGCCGCCGCGCAGCCGGTCCAGATCCGGTGCGGTGTCGGTCATCGGTCCGTCTCTCCATCGAGGGCAGGGCGCCGCCCGGAGGCCCGCACGGCGCGCAGCCGGCTGCCGAACAGCCGCTCCGCGTCGTCGAGCCGCTCCCGGGCGCGGGCCGCGGCGGCCCCGCGGCGCCGCAGGTCCGGTTCGCGGTGCACGTCCAGTTCGGCCCGGGCGGCGGCGGCGAGCGCCTCCGGATCGGCCGTACCGACCGTACCGGTGACCGCGCCGGGAATGTTGGACGCGAAACGCCACAGCAGCCGCTGCACGTCCGGGGACGGCGTCCCGCGCCCGGCGTGCTCGGCGAGGCGCACCGCGGCGGTGAGGAAGTCGGTGCGCGGGCTCAGCGGGCCGACGATCCGCCGCTCCAGCGGCCAGGTGCTCACGGTGAGCAGCCCGCGCGCGGGGGCGAGCAGGTCGGCGGTCAGCGCGGCGCACAGGTAGTACGGCCGCGCGTACGGCGCGGTGCGGAAGGAGCGCTCCTCGTCGCGGCGCAGGCTCGTCAGCCGGGATCCGGCGATCTCGCCGGGGAAGAACGCCGCGTACACCGACCCGATCAGCTTCGGCGCCGCGGGGGCGCCGAGCAGTGTCAGCGCCTGGTGGACCTGGTCGCGGACGGGCAGCAGCCCGCGTCCGCCGCTCTCGCGCCCATCACGTTCGCGGTCGTCGCGTCCGCTGCCGTCGCGGCGGGGCTCCGGGTCGGCTCCGCCGTCGCCGAGGACGGCCTCGTCCCACGCCTGCTCGGCCTCGCGGAGCCGGGCGCGCAGGCCGCGCGCCTCCCGCCGGTCCCCGGCGGCCACGGCCCGCCGGACGGCGGCGCGCAGTTCGGTGATGCGCGCCTCCAGCTCGTCGGGGGTGGGGGCGCCGGGGGTCGGGCCGCCGGGGGGCGGGGACATGCGGCAGACAGTACAGGTACTTCCGGACAATTCCAGTGTTTTCCAGTTTCCAGCAGCGGTGCGGGTCAGCGCGGCCTGCGCCACACGATCGAGTACCGCCACAGCAGGTGCCGCCGGAACACGGCGTCGGGCAGCAGCCGCAGCGCCTCCTCCCGCACCTCGCCCCAGGTCATCTCCGGGTCGAGGACCGGTGCGCCCGGATCGCCCGCGCGCCGCCGGTTGCGCAGCCGCAGCGCGTAGTGCGCCGGGAGGCCGAGCGCCGAGACCGTCCAGTCGCGCGCTCCCCGGTTGTTCGCCAGGCCGACGACGACCAGGCTCCCGCCCGGCCGGACGGCGTCGCGCATCGCCGCGAGGCCCTTCACGAAGTCCATGTGGTGGATCGCGGCGACGCTGCACACGAAGTCGTAGTGCCCGGCCGGCAGGTCGTGCTCCAGGAGCCCGGCCTCGACGAAGCGCGCGTTGCCGACGCCCTCGCTCAGCCGCCGCGCCCTGGCGATCATCTCCGCCGACCGGTCCAGCCCGGTGACGCGGGCGGCGCGGGGCGCGAGGCGGCGCACGAGCAGCCCGTCCCCGCAGCCGACGTCCAGCGCCTCGCCGCAGCCGCGCGGCACGTTGCGCAGGACGAGCCCGTGGTAGTGGACGTTGTGGTTCCAGTAGTCGGGGTTCGGGTGGTCGCGAGTCATCGTCACCGCCGGGTCAGGAGCGCGGGTCGCGGCGCAGGGGATGCCCCGCCGGGACCTCCACGATAACGATCTTGACGCCGTCGGGGTCCTCGATCCACATCTCGACCAGGCCCCACGGCTCCTCCCGCGGCTCCCGGACGACGCGCGCGCCGGCCGCGGCGAGCCGCTCGTGCTCGGCGCGCACGTCCCGCACCTGGAGCCAGATCAGCGGGGACGAGCCCGTCTCGCCCGCGCCGTGCCCCGACACCTCCAGGAACCCGGGGCCGAGGAAGAACACGACGCCGGGGGAGTCGGCCGGGCCGAACTCCCGGTAGACGGCGAGGCCGAGCACGTCGCGGTAGAAGGCCCGGGTGCGCGCGGGGTCGGGCGGGCGCAGCAGGATGCGGCTGCTCAGAACGTCCATGGCCCCATCCTCGCCCCCGGCCGCCCGGCCCCGGTGTTCCGCCACGCGCCCGCGCGGAGCCCGGTAGAGAGCGGGCCGGATCAGGCTTGGAAGCTCGCGCGGTAGGTGGCCGCCATGTCCTCGTCGCCGTGGCCCTGCTCGATGGCGCGCCGGAACCGCTCCCCGGCGGCGTCGTTGACGTCCACCCGGATCTTCGCCGCCTCCGCCGCCTCGTGGATGAGCCGGGTGTTGGTCTCGGCGTTGCGGACGGCGAAGCTCGGCTCGAAGTCGCCCTCGACCATGGCCTTCATCTTCGCCTGCAGGTAGACGCTGTCGAGCGGGCCGCCGGTGAGGACCTCGCCGAGCAGCGCCGGGTCCAGCCCGAGGCCCTTCGTGAGCGCGACGGACTCGGCCACGACCGAGGTCAGCGAGATGGCGTAGCTCACCGCGGCGAGCTTCAGCCGGGTGCCCGCGCCGCCGGCGCCGCTCTCGTCCAGCCACAGCGTGCGGGAGCCGACCGCGTCGAACACCGGGCCGAGGACGCCGCGCGCGTCCTCGGGGCCTGCGGCGAGCACGATGAGCCTGCCCTGCTCGGCGGGCTGCTTCGTGCCCTGGACGGGCGCGTCGACGAACGTCACGCCCTGCTCGGCGGCGAACGCGGCGAGCCGCTCCAGCGACCCGAGGCCGACCGTGCCCATCTGCGCCCAGACCTGGCCCTGCCGCAGCGAGGGCGCGGCGTCGGCCATCACCGACAGGGCCGTCTCGCCGTCCTTCAGCATGGTGATGACGACCTCGGCGCCCGCCACGGCCTCGGCGGGGGAGCCCGCCACGGTGGCGCCGTCGGCGGCGAGCGGCTCGGACCGCGCGGCCGTCCGGTTCCAGGCGGCGACCCCGTGGCCGTTGCGGAGCAGGTTCCGGGCCATCGCCGCGCCCATGATCCCCGTGCCGAGCATCGCGATCTGCGTCATCTCGCCCTCCCAGTTTTGGACTATCCAGTTCATAACCGTGCGGTGGCCATCCTGGCACACGGTCGCGCCTCGCGCATCGTCGCGCATCGGCGCGCGTCAAGGAGGCCCCTACCCAGCGAGGGAGGGGAGAGCGGCGGGCCGGTCAGCCGTAGGCGTGGCCGTCGTCCGGCGCGTCGGCGTACACGTCGGTGTACGGCGCGGCGAACGCGTCGAGGGTGCGGTCGAGCTGCGCCGACCACCACGCCACCAGTGCCGCCGCGCCGCGCCCGCCCGCGCCGTTCTCGCCCAGGTAGCGGTGCCGCAGCGGCGCGACGTCGCAGAGCCGCTCCCACCACTCGCGGTGCACGGCGGCCTGGAGCTGCCCGGCGTCCAGCGGGTACGCCGAGCGGTGCCCGCGCACGAACGCCTGCACGCGGTCGAGGTCGAGACCGCGCTCGTCCTCGCACGCGAACAGCCGCGCCGCCGCGCGGACGACCTCGCCGGCGACCGGGCCCGTCGTCAGCCCGTCCCAGCCGAGGACGGCCGTCACGTTGCCCGACCCGCCGTAGCGCAGGTGCCCGGCGTGGAACGAGCCGTGCAGGTGCCCGACCGTGCTCACCTCGATGTCGGGCGGCTGGTGCCCGGCGAACTCGGCGAGCAGGTCGCGGCGCTCGCGCAGCCGGCGCGCGGTCAGCGCGTCGAAGTCGGTGCCGTCGCCGTCGCCGGGGACGTCCGCCAGCATCCGCGCGACGGCGGCGGCCGCGTCGGCGGCGCGCGGCGTCGGCACCAGCATGCTCTGCTGGACGGGCGCGGTCAGCTCGTCCAGCGCCGCGTGCAGCCGGCCGAGCAGCGCGCCGAGCGCCTCGCAGCCCGCGAACGTCAGCTCCAGCCCGCCGCGCCCCCTGCCCCCGACCCACGGGTACAGGACGTAGCCGCGGCCGGCGGCGGTGACCAGCGTCCGGCCGCCGCGCGCCGGCAGCGGCGCGAGCACCGGCAGCCCCGCCGCGTCCAGCGCGGCGGTGACGGTGTGCTGGAAGCGGACGCGGCGGCGGTCGGGCTCGGCGTACTCGCGGAGGAAGAACGCCCCCGCGGCGGCGTCGACACGCCAGGACCGGCGGCCGGGACCGGCGGGCAGCGGGCTCAGCGCCGCCTCGGCGCCGACGTCCCACCGCCGCAGCAGCCGCGGCGGCACCGGATCGGTGTCGGCACTCGGTCGGGTCTCAGTGCTCTGCGACGTGGGCACCTCGGCACCTCGGCTGCGTCGGCGGACGGCGGTCGAATGGATGTTCTACGACGACGCTACACGCCCCGCCCGCGCCGCGAAAG
This sequence comes from Actinomadura sp. NPDC049382, assembly GCF_040677125.1. Classification (NCBI taxonomy): domain Bacteria; kingdom Bacillati; phylum Actinomycetota; class Actinomycetes; order Streptosporangiales; family Thermomonosporaceae; genus Actinomadura; species Actinomadura sp. NPDC049382. The sequence continues at coordinate 11,474 of NZ_JBFARO010000097.1, read as the reverse complement.
TGAACCCGCGCGCCGCGTCGGCGAACCCGCGGCCGGCGGGTCAGACGCGCTCCAGCACCACCACGGGGATCTCGCGGCTCGTCTTCTTCTGGTACTCGTCGTAGTCGGGCCAGACCGCGGCCATCTTCCGCCACATCGCCGGCTTCTCCTCCGGCGTCGCGATGCGTGCCCGAGCCGTGAACCTGTCGCCCTTGACCTGCACCTTCACCTCCGGGTCCGCCTGCAGGTTGCGGTACCAGAGCGGCGGCTCGTCCGCGCCGCCCTTGGACGCGACGACGAGGTAGGCGTCGCCGTCGGGCTGGTAGATGAGCGGCGTCGTGCGCTCCTTGCCGGTCTTGCGCCCCGTCGTGGTGAGCAGCAGCGTCGTCGTGCCCTGCCAGTCGTGCCCCTCCGCGCCGTCGGTCTCCTGGTAGCGCCGGACGTGTTCCTCGCCGTACAGCATGGTTAGCTCCTCCTCGTGGCTCCGGCCGTTGCGCGGCCACCGGTGTAACCCCCGGATTCCCGATGACCTTCCCAGGGGCGCGCCTCTCAAGCCGTGGCCTCGCGGCCGCCCCGCCGGGCGCGGCGGCCCTTACGCTGGGCCGGTGGACGACGCGGCAGAGGTGGCGCGGCGATGCGCCGAGACGATGTACGCACGGGACAAGGTCGCGCAGGACCTCGCCATGGAGGTCGTGGAGGTCGAGCCCGGCCGGGCGCGGCTGCGCATGGCGGTCGCCGAGACCATGGTGAACGGCTTCGGGATCGCGCACGGCGGCTACGTGTTCCTGCTCGCCGACTCCGCGTTCGCCTACGCGTGCAACACCCATGACGCCGTGACGGTAGCCGCGTCGGCGGACGTGGTGTTCGTGGCGAGCGCGCGCGCCGGAGACGTCTTGGAGGCGTCGGCGTCCGAGAGGGTCCGCTTCGGCCGCAGCGGCATCTACGACGTGACCGTGCGCCGCGTCCCCGACGGGGACGTCATCGCGGAGTTCCGGGGCGGCAGCCGCAGCCGGGGCACGCGCGTCATCGGCGGCGACGCCCTCTGACCGGGGCCTTCCCTGGACCGGCTCAGATTTCCTTCAGGATGCCGGCGAGGAACCGGGCGGTGTCGTCGGGACGCGCCGCCGTGATGCACAGGTTGTTCATCGCGCGCATGTAGGTGTCGACGTCGGTCGGCTTGTCCAGGTAGAGCGCGCTGGTGAGCTGCTCCAGGTAGACGACGTCGGACAGGCCGGGCTCGGCGAAGCGCAGGATCGTGAACGGGCCGCCCGCCGCCGCGTGCCCGCCCGCCCCGAACGGCACGATCTGCAGCGTCACGTTGGCCAGTTCCGACACCTCGATCAGGTGCCTGATCTGGGCCCGCATCACGTCGCGGCCGCCGAGCGGGCGGCGCACGACCGCCTCGTCCAGCACCGCCCACAGCGTCGGCGCCTCCGGTGAGGTGAACCGCTCCTGCCGCGTCGTGCGGACCTGGACGCGCCGCTCGACCTCCTCCTCCGAGGCGTCGGAGTAGCCGAGCCGGACGACCGCGCGCGCGTAGTCCTCGGTCTGCAGCAGCCCGGGGACGAACTGCAGCTCGTAGGTGCGCAGTAGCGAGGCCGCCTCCTCCAGGCCGAGGTACACCTCGAACCAGCTCGGCAGGATGTCGCCGTAGCGGTGCCACCAGCCGGGGTTGTTGGCCTCCTTGGCCAGTGCCAGCAGCGGCGCACGCTCGGCGGGCTCGGAGACGCCGTAGAGGGTGAGCAGGTCGGCGACGTCGCGCTCCTTGAAGCCGACCCGGCCGAGCTCCATCCGGCTGATCTTGGAGTGGGAGCCGCGGATCTCGTAGCCCGCCTGCTCGGTGGAGATGCCGCGGGCCTCGCGCAGCCGGCGCAGCTGCGCGCCGAGGAGAATGCGCAGGACGGTGGGCCCGCCGCGCCGGGGATAATCGATCAGCCGTCCGGCCGGATCACCTTCGGACGGAGGTGTTGGGGCAGCTGAATCCTGGGACAAGGGGTCACCAGCCAGTCGACGGGTCTGCGTGTGGGCCGCACGGCACCGCCCTATGTTAGAGGATGCGGACGCCTTTTTGGGAGGTATGGAAAACGCGCCCGCCGCCGGGCGCGTCGCGGGGCGGACGCGCTACTGGGCAGGTGGGGATGGCCGGTGACCAGTGCTGTCGGTGGCGGCCCGGCTGCGGAACGTGGCAGCGGCATCCCGCCGCAGTCGGCGCGCGGGTCATTTCACCGGTGGTCGCGCCGCCGTTGGAGGACCAATTACACGCCGTTCTCGGCATTGCCGGCGGCTAATCCTGACAGTCCATTCCCAGATCCGTCGTGAGACGCGTGAATGTCGTACGTCCCGTGTTTTGGTGAATCTTCGGGCGGGCGGCGCGGGCCGGTGCCCGGCCGCGTGACGAAGCTCTCGTCCCGTCCGGGCAAGATCTCGGGGCCGCCGGGCGTTGATCAGTGTGAGGCGGCCATCGTGCCCGCCCCACCGCCGACCAACCGGCCACCACCGTCCATCTGGGGGAAACATGAACGCGACCCGTGAGCGACCGGAGATCCGGTTCCTGACCTCGGGCGATGTCTCGGCGCACGAGCGCGCGGCGGCGGAGCGCGCCGTCCGCAAGGCGCTCGCGGGCGCCCACGGCGTCAGCTCCGTCCAGGTCACGCTGAGCGTCGTCAACGACCCGTCGCTGCCGCGCCCGGCGCTGGCGCAGGCCGTCGTCGACCTGAACGGCCGGCGCGTCCGCGCCCAGGCCGCCGCGCCCCGCATCGACGAGGCCATCGACATGCTCCGCGAGCGCCTGGCGGTCCGGGCGACCTCGCTCCAGGCGGGCCGGTTCTGACAGGCCGGTTCTGATGGACCGGGCCTGAGACCGGGTCGGCCGCCGAGGCGCGGACGCCGGCCGGAACGCGGGAAACGGCGGAGCCCCGACGCGGGGCGCCGCCGTTCGTGCGTCCGGGCCCGGTTCAGGCGTCGCGACGGTTCAGGACGAACGCCGCGAAAACCAGCGGGACGAGCGCGTACCCGACCAAGACGACCGCCGCCTGCACCGGCGACAGCAGATCGCCGTAGATGGAGTTGTCCGCGCTGAGCCCGGCGATCTGCCGGGGAAGGCCCCCGAGCATCACCGACGCGGCGCGCTCTCCCCACGCACCGGGCAGGTGCTGGACGAGCAGCGGCAGCATGTGCCACACGAAGACGACCACCACGATCGATCCCGCCGCGGAGCGCAGCAGCACGCCGAGCGCCAGGCCGAGCAGCGCGAACACCGGCACCACCGTCCCGGCGAGGACGATGCCCGGCAGGTCGTGCGCGATGGACGCCTGCTGGTCGGCGAAGGGCCGGTCGCCGATCACGAACCGGGTACCGAGGAACGCACCGACCGCCACCGCCTGCCCGGCGACGGCGGCGACCGCCCCGACCACCGCCGCCTTCGCCGCCAGCAGCGTCCCGCGCCGGGGGACGGCGGCGATGCTCGTGCGGATCATGCCCGTCCGGTACTCGGACGCGACGGACAGCACGCCGAGCACGGCGAGGCACAGCGACGCCACCCAGCTCGCGATCTCCTGCAGCGGACGCAGCAGCAGGTCGTCGCGGCGGTCGGCCTCCAGCCCGTCCCAGACGTGCGCCATCTGGAACGCCAGCAGCACGACGAGCCCGGTGAACGCGGCCGTCACCGACAGCACCACGTAGGTCGAGCGGACCGAGCGGAGCTTCCACCACTCGGCCGCGAGGGCGTCCATCATCATGCGTCCCTCCGTACGAACGCGTACACGCCGGCCCCCAGCGCGACGACGACATAGGCCGCCAGCAGCGCCATCGCCGCCGGCGGCGACAGGACCCCGGGGTCGCCGGACGAGCCCGGCGCCCCCGCGATCTGGTTCGCCAGCCCGCCCGGCAGCGCCGACCAGATCCGCTCGTCCCACGGGGACGGCAGCAGCCGGACCAGCGGGGGCGGCACGAACAGCACCGCCATGCCGCCCGTGATCGTCGCGGCGGTCGAGCGCAGCACCGCGCCCAGCCCGAACGCGACGAGGGTGATCGCCGCCGTCTCCAGCCCGACCCACAGCAGGTGCGCCCCGACGTCGGCCGCCGCCCCCTGGAACGTGGGCACGGCCCGGTCGCCGACGATCACGTCGCCCGCGACGGTGCCGGCGGCCAGCGCCGCCCAGGCCGCGACCGCCATGAGGGCCGCCGCGACGCCCGCCTTCGCCAGGAACGGCGCGAGCCGGCGCGGCATCGCGGCCAGCGTCGTCCGGATCATCCCCGACGAGTACTCCGACGTCAGCGTCAGCGCCCCCAGCACCACCGCGCACACCGGCAGCGCGAGCGTGAGCGGCTGCTCCGCCGGGGCCGCCTTCGCGGTCGCCCGGCGCTCCGCTGACAGCCCGTCCCAGTACTGGGCCACGTACCACGACCACAGGACGCACAGCAGCGTGAACGCGACGATCGTGCCGAGGACGGCGGCCGTCGAACGGACGGTCCGCAGCTTGTACCACTCCGCGGCGATCGCGTCGGCCGGCCCGGTCATCGCGCCACCGCCCCGAACTCGGTGCTGTCGGCGGTCAGCCGCATGTACGCCTCCTCCAGAGACGCGTTGCGCGGCGTCACCTCGTACAGCGGGATCCCGTTCGCCGCCGCCGCGTCACCGATCGCGGCAACGTCCAGCCCGGTCACGGTGAGGGCCCCGTCTTGCTCGGACTCGACACCGCCCCCGGCGCGCGCCAGCACGGCGGACAGTTCGGCGGGACGCGGGGAGCGGACCAGGACGCCGCGCCGGAACCGGTCGGCCAGCTCCCGCACCGACGTGTCCGCGATCAGCCGGCCCCGCCCGATGACGACCAGCCGGTCGGCCGTCAGCTCCATCTCGCTCATCAGATGGCTGGAGATCAGCACCGTCCGCCCGTCGGCGGCCAGCGACCGCATCAGCTCGCGGATCCAGCGGACGCCGTCCGGGTCCAGGCCGTTCACCGGCTCGTCGAACATCAGCACGCCCGGGTCGCCGAGCAGCGCCGCCGCGATGCCCAGCCGCTGCCGCATGCCGAGCGAGAACCCGCCGACCCGCCGGCGCGCCACCCCGGCCAGGCCCACCTGCTCCAGCACCTCCGCGACCCGGCGCGTCCCGATCCCGTTGCTGCGCGCCAGCCACCCGAGGTGGTCGAACGCGCGGCGGCCGCCGTGCACGGCGCCCGCGTCCAGCAGCGCGCCCACCTCCCGCATCGGCCGCCGCAGCGCCGCGTACCGGCCCCCGTTCACCAGCGCCTCGCCCGACTCCGCCCTGTCCAGCCCCAGCAGGACGCGCATCGTCGTCGACTTCCCGGCGCCGTTCGGGCCGAGGAAGCCGGTCACCGTCCCCGGCCGCACCACGAAGGACAGGCGGTCCACCGCGGTCGTCCCGCCGTACCGCTTCGTCAGCTCGCGTACCTCGATCATGCGGTCAACGCTCCCGCCGGACGTGCCCGCCGCGCATCGGAGCGCGGGCGGGACCCGCCCGTCCGACCGTGCGCCGAGCACCGGGCCCCGCCTCAGACCCCGGTATGACGGCCGGCGGTCGGAGGCGGCGCCCAGCCCCGCCCGCTACCGTCGTGACGTGGACGAATCCGAACTGCGCTCGCCGTTCTTCATGCGGTTCGGCCGGCGCGCCCTCATCTGGCTGGACGCCGGGGCCGCGGTCGTCTACACCCTCCTGATGCTCACGCTGTCCGCCGCCCCGGAGACCTCCGCGCTCGCCGCCGTCCCGGTCGCCGCCGCGGCGGGCCTGCCCCTCGCGGTGCGGCGGCTGTGGCCGGTCCCCGTCTTCGCCGCCGTCCTGGCCGCGTCCACGGCCGCGCTCCTGCTCGGGCTGCCGTTCGACTCCTACGCCGCCGCCGCGTTCGCGCTCTACCCGGTCGCGCTGGCCCGGCGCCGCCGCCGCTGGATCCCGACCCCGCTGATCGGCGTCGGCAGCGCCGTCGTGATCTTCGCCGGCGCCATCGTCGGCCCCGCCGACTGGCACGCCGAGAGGGCAGGGGAGGCCGTGCTCGGGCTCGCCGTCCTCGGCGCGTCCTGGACGCTCGGCCGCGTCGTCCGGGAGCGCCGCGCCGAGGCCGACCGCTCCGCCCGCCGCCTCGTCGACCAGGCCGTCGCCGACGAGCGGCTCCGCATCGCCCGCGAACTCCACGACGTCGTCGCGCACAGCATGAGCCTGATCGCGGTGAAGGCCGGGGTGGCCGTCCACGTCGCGGAGGCCCGCCCCGAGGAGGCCCTCGACGCCCTCCGCGTCATCGAGACCACCAGCCGCAGCTCCCTCGCGGAGATGCGCCACCTCCTCGGCGTCCTGCGCACCGACGCCGACCTCGGCCCGGCCCCCGGCCTCGCCGACCTCACCGCCCTCGCGGAGCGCGCCGCGATGGCCGGCGTCCACGTCGACCTCGACGTGGACGCCCCCACCCTCCCCGAAGGCGTCGCGCTCTCCGCCTACCGCATCGTCCAGGAGGCGGTCACGAACGTCGTCAAGCACGCCGCGCCCGCCCGGTGCCGCGTCAGCGTCCGGGCCGACGGGGAGCGGGTGCGCATCGACGTCACCGACGACGGGCCCGGCGCCCGCGTCCTGCCCGGCGGCGACGGGGGCCACGGGCTCATCGGCATGCGCGAACGCGTCATGATGTACGGCGGCGACTTCACCGCCGGACCCCGGCGGGGCGGCGGCTTCGCCGTGTCCGCCGACCTCCCGTACGAGCCCTAGGAAGACCGTTGGAACTGCGCGTCCTCGTCGCCGACGACCAGGCCCTGGTGCGCGGCAGCTTCCGCGTCCTCATCGACACCGCGCCCGGCCTCCGCGCCGTCGGCGAGGCCGGCACCGGCGCCGAGGCGGTCGAGCTGGCCGCGCGGGAGCGCCCCGACGTCGTCCTCATGGACGTCCGCATGCCGGAGATGGACGGCATCGAGGCGACCCGGCGGATCTGCGCGGAACTCCCGGACGTGCGCGTCCTGATCCTCACGACCTTCGACCTGGACGCCTACGTGTACGCGGCGCTCAAGGCCGGGGCGAGCGGCTTCCTGCTGAAGGACACCCCGCCCGCCGACCTGCTGTCCGCCGTCCGGGCCGTCGCGGCCGGCGAGGCGCTGCTCGCCCCCACCGTGACGCGCCGCCTGATCGCCGAGTTCGTCCGCCGGCCCGCGCCCGTCCAGCCGCCGCCCGCCGCCCTGGACGCGCTGACCGACCGGGAACGCGAGGTCCTCACGCTCATCGCCCGCGGCCTGTCCAACGCCGAGCTGGCCGAGCACCTGCACCTCAGCCCCGCGACGGTGAAGACCCACATCGGCCACCTGCTCTCCAAGCTGCAGGCCCGCGACCGCGCGCAGCTGGTGATCGCCGCCTACGAGACCCGGCTGGTCCAGCCCGGCTAGCCGGCGATCAGACCAGCGCGGGGGCGAGCCGCTCGTACAGGTCGGCGGACGACCCCGGATCCGGAGCGAGGGCCGCGATGACCACATGGTCGGCTCCGGCGTCCAGATGGTCCTGGACCCGCTTGCCGATCGCGGCCTCATCACCCCAGGCGAAGCACGCGTCGACGACCTCGTCCGAACCGCCGCCGGCCAGTGCCTCGTCCGGGTAGCCCAGCTCTCGCAGCACGCGTGCGTAGGGCGAGCCGGGAAGGCTGAGCAGCGGCATCTGCCGGGCGATGGCGCGCGCCTTCCCGGGATCCGCTTCCAGGATCGTGGTCACCGTGACGACCAGGAGCTTGTCCGGACCGAGCCGCTCCCTGGCCGCCCTGGTGTGCTCGACGGGCATCGCCGCGGGCAGCGCCCCGTCCGCGCGGTCGCGCGCGAGACCCTGCATCTTCGGGCCGAGCGCCGCCAGCAGCCGGGGGAACGGCACCTCGGGCACCGGCGCCGCGGCGACCGCCGCGTCCATCCCGTCGAGGTACTCCCGCATCCGCGCCAGCGGGCTCGTCCACTTCTGCCCGCTCTGCTCGACGAACGCGGGAATGCTGACGCCCACGCCGAGCGCGACCCGGCCCGGATGGGCGTCCGCGAGGACCGACGCCGCACCCTGCATGGCGGCGGGATGCCGCGCCCACAGGTTCGCGACCCCCGACCCGAGGACGATCCGCTCCGTCGCCCCGAGCAGCACGCTCAGCTGCGTGAAGACCTCGCGGCCACCGATGGCCTCGTTCGTCCAGAGCGATCCGTAGCCCGCGTCCTCGACGCGGCGGGCCGCCCGCCGCCATTCGTCCGCGGGGGCGATCGGCGTCATCAGCCCCACGCCGACCCTGCCCAGCCGCTCCCGCATCAGCCGTACCGCCGTCATCGGTCCTCCTATAATCGGAACGTACAACCCGCTTAGGACGGTACCGGAACGACCGCCCCGCTTGTCAACGCAGCCGAAGGAGGACGGCGTGAGCACCCCGCCCAGGCGCGCCGACGCCCGCCGGAACCGCGAGCGCATCCTGCGGGCCGCTTTCGAGGCGTTCGCCGCCGAGGGCCACCTCGTGCCACTCGACGACATCGCCCGCCGCGCGGGCGTGGGAGCCGGCACGGTCTACCGCAACTTCCCCACCAAGGAGGCGCTGTTCGCGGCCGTCGTCACCGACCGCGTCGAACAGATCGTCGCCGAGGCGAAAGCACTCGGGGACGCGCCGGACCCGGGCGCGGCCTTCTACGGTTTCGTTACGGAAGTCGTCCAGCGGGCCATGTTCAACCATGCGCTGAGCGAGGCGCTGGCGGCCGACATAGGCAGCTTCGACGTGTGCGGCGCGGACGCGCAGTTCACTGCGGCCCTCAACGTCCTGCTACAGCGGGCCCAGGCCGCCGGAGCGGTGCGCGCCGACGTCGACGTCCAGGACGTGCGCGCCCTCATGACGGCCGCGATGTATATGGAGCGCAGGCACGGAGGCAACGGCCGCCTGGCGTCCCTCGCGTACGACGGCCTCCGCCCCGAAGCAACGAAACGAAACGAAACTAACGTCGCCTGCTGTGAACTCTGCGCGGCCCCCCTCACACCGGCGCAGACGGGCCGCCCCGCCCGCTTCTGCAGCGCCGCATGCCGCCAGAAGGCCCACCGGCGCAAGCGAACCGCCCCGAAAACCGGTTGAGCCCCGCCACGCCCTCGGGCACCCTGACCGGACCATGGGCACACGCGAAATCCGGGCCTGCCACGACCGCGACTCGATCACGGTGTACCAGGCGTACGCCCCCGGGATCGGCCTGCCCGCGGCCGAGCACGGCACCTTCCTCCCGCCCTTCTCCCGGCGGCGCATGACGTGGATCAAACCGTCGTTCCTGTGGCTCATGGCACGCAGCGGCTGGGCCCGCAAACCGGGCCAGGAGACGATCCTCGCCGTCCGGATCAGCCGGACCGGCTGGGAGGAGGCCCTGAGCCTGGCCGTCCCCACGGACCCGGACCGCCGCGTCTTCCGCAGCTCCGACGAATGGCGCCGCGCGTTCGCGACCGCCGCCGTCCACGTCCAGTGGGACCCCGAACGCTCCCTCCGCGGCGAGAAACTGCAGACGCGCAGCATCCAGATCGGCCTGAGCCGCCACATCATCGACTGCTACGTCGACGACTGGATCCTGGACATCGAGGACCGCACCCCACTCGCCCGCAAGATCCACGACCACCTCAAGGCCGGCCGCACCGCCCAAGCAAAGGCCCTCCTCCCCAAAGAGCGCCCTTACCCCGTCCCCCCGCCCCTGGCCACCCGCCTAGGCATGCCCTAACACCCTCTCTGGAGCCCCACGCCCCGACCACCAGACCTGCCCACCCGTGCACGACGAGACGAGAGCGGGACCACACCCCTGCAACACCGCCAACGTGGCAGACGACCAACTGAGCGGCCACACCACTGCGTGGATGCACGCCGGAGCCATGGCTCAACGGCACCGCGTTCGAGCGATGCCGTATCGCAACCACACTGATCCAGCGCACCGATTCGAGCGCCACCTCAGAGATGTCGGACGCGACGGCCGCGCACGAAGCGAACGGCCGACCACGGCCCCTTGCCCGCAACCGGCTGGTCGGTTGCATTCCAGTAGAAGGACTGCGCCTGAGGATCAGGACCAGATGCGGTGGAGCGTCCAGGAGGCCGCCTCTGCGTCGCTCGGGCTGAGTACCTCCGCGATGGCGGGGCCATCAGGTGTGGTGACCTGGAGGCGGTAGTACCTCGCCTGACCGGGCGCCTGCCATTCCTCCAGGACCCGGCGCACCCGGAAACGGCCTCGCCGGCCGGTGAGGCAAGACGGACGGCCGGTGGACGTGATCTCCGCGGAAACGGGTTCATCGATCAGCACGGGACGACACGCTACCCGAACATGTGTTCGAGGATGTCGAGACACGCGGACTTGACGTCCGGCCGGGACGACTGGACGCACCGCAAGCGCCAGATGTCAGGACGAGTGGCCCGCCGGACGAAGCCCTCCAGGCGGTCGCTGGCAAAAGTTCGCCGGGACCACCGCGCGGGTTGCAGCAGCGCCACCTCGGCGCCGCGCCTGCATCACCATCGCCCAGGAGGTAAGCGCTGCCCGTCCGGTGCGAGTGTCGAACGTAGGGTGAGAGCGTCGTGCGTTCGGTGCAGTGGCGTACCTCGTGTGCAGATCCGTTCGTGAGATCCGAGCGCCGCGCATCACGGTAGTGCCGCAGGTCAGGTACGAGCACTGCACGTCGGGTGCGAGTGGCGCACCTCCGGTGCGGATGCCGTTCGTCAGGTCCGAGCGTCGCGTGACACGGCGCCGCAAGCCAGGTGAGAGTAACGCGCGTCGGAAGGAGCGCCACAGGGCAGGTGTGAGTGCCGCATGTCGGGTGGGGTGTTGCACGTCGGGTGCGAGCGCCGCGCGTTGGGTGAGTGCCGCGCCTCGGGGGTGAGCGTCCTGCATGGGGGTGCCAGTGGCGCACCTTGGGGGCGAATGCCGTGTGTTAGGTCAGCGCGCCGCGCGACACCAGTGCGCCGCAGGGCAGGTGTGAGCGCCGCATGTCGGATGGGAGTGCTGCGCGTCGGGCGCGAGCGCGGCACCTGAGGGTTAGCGCCGTTCGCCCGGTGTGAGAGGCGCACCTCGGGGGCGAATGCCGTGCGTCGGGTCCGAGCGCTGCGCATCACGACAGGGCCGCAGGCCAAGTGCGAGCGCAGTATGCCGGGTGCGAGTTCTGCACGTTGGGCATAAGCGCCGTGCGTCGGGGTGATGACGCAGGTCAGGTGTGGGTGCTGCGCATCGGGGGCGCTGTGCGTGGAGGGTGCGCTGTGCGTTGCGGGTGGGTGTCGTGCGTCAAGGTGAGCACCACCGGGCGGGTGCGAGCGTCACCGCGTACTCCTGCGGGCACAGCCGCCAGCTCATCAGGGCATCACCCGGACGCATGAGGTTCCCCCCGTAGCACGGACAGCCGGCGTGAGATGGGTCAGGTGGCCGTAGTCGAGGAGCGGTGTCGTTCCTCGTAGCCCACCGGACTGAGCATTCCGATGCTGGAATGCCTTCTGAACGGGTTATACCAGCACTCGATCCATTCAAACACCGCGGCTGCGAGCTCGGCTCTT
>NZ_JBFARO010000096.1:0-30709 GCF_040677125.1 Actinomadura sp. NPDC049382 | reverse complement strand
TGACCTTTCCCCCGGCGGTCGCCCCGTCCAGCCGGTCCGCCGCCCCGCGCGCGCGGGGGGGGTGGGCGGCGGCGTAGCCGCCGACCACCGCCGTCGGGCGGCCCGCGGGGGCCGCCCCGCCGAGGATCGCGCCGAGGACGAGCCCCGGGTTGTTCTCCGGCCGGGTCAGCGCGGGCAGCACCGCGGTGGCCTCCTCCAGCAGGGCCCGGACGTCGGCGCCGGCGAGCGCGGCGGGCACCAGCGCGTACGGCGACAGCGCCCCGAACGCGGTCGCGGCCGGCGCCTCCACCAGCGGATGCCCCGCCTCGGCGGCGTGCTTGGCCGCGGCGGTGCGCGGCTCGGCGACCGTGACGAACCGCCGCGCGGTCTCGGCGGGGGACAGGCCGGTGTCCGCCAGCATCCCGGCGAGCACCGACCGCAGCGTCTCGGCGCCCGGGTCGTCGCCGGTCACGGCGACCAGGGTCCGGCCGAGCCGCTCCCCGTCGTCGCGCAGCCGCAGCAGCGGGCCGGGCTCCAGGCCGTCCAGGACGGTCAGCGGCGCCCCGCCGCTCGCGGCGATCAGCTCGGCGGCGCGGGCGGGCGCGCCGCCGCCGAGCAGCACGACCTCCGTCAGCCCCTCGGCGCGGGCCCCGGCGCGCAGCTCCTCGGCGCGGTCCAGCGCGGCGCGGCCCGGGCCGGGCTGGCCGGGCCAGCACAGCGGCCGGCCCGCCACCCCGGCGGTCGCGGCGGACGGCCACAGCGACGCGTCCTCGGACGCGAGCCGGACCGGCACCTGGTCGATCCACAACCGGCCGAGGACCCGCTCCGCGGCCTCCTTGAGCGGACCGCGCGCGGTGATGGCCGTCTCCCCCGAGACGACGGCGGTGAAGCTCACGGCCTGCGCGCCCCCGCCACCGCGCGGACCGCCTCGGTCAGCCGGCCGGCGCCGTCGACCGGGTCGCGCAGGTGCAGCCGGATCACCGGCAGCCGGCGCTGCCGCAGCGCCCGCAGCTCGCCGAGGGCCCGCGCCAGCCGCAACTGCGCCAGGCTGTAGGGGCGGCCGGGCACCGGGTGCGCGGCGAGCGCGTCGCCCGGCGCCGGGTCGCCGGTGATGATGAGGAACGCGCCGTTGCCGGGGCCGTCCTTGTGCACCGGGCCGGTCGCGTGCGGGTAGCCGGGGCCCGGCCCATAGGCGACGGGACGCCCGGACGCGCGCGCCAGCGACGGCGCCAGGTACCGCCCGGAGAAGTCGCCCGACAGGTACGTCATCACCGACAGGTAGCCGTCGGAGGGCACCGAGGCGACCAGCCCGCCGAGGACGGTCCGCAGCTCCGCGCCGGGCGGCCACGGGAAGTCGGCGTGCACCTCGATGCCGTCCTCGACGTACACCGGCCGCTCCGCCGTCAGCGACCCCGCCGCCGCGCCGCGCAGCAGCATCGCCGCGTCGTCCTCCGCCTCCTGCACGACCGTGCTGCCGGCCTCGAACGGGTTCACGCCGAGCAGCCACCCGGCGACGGCCGTCGCGTACTCCCACAGCAGGAACTGCGCGCCGAGCGGCGCCCACACCGAGGTGTCGGAGTCGTCCTGCGCCGCCGACCTCGGGTTGATCGACACGCCGTGCACGTCGGGGAACTCGCCGCGCCCGCCGGGCGGCTCGAACGCCAGCACGCCGCGGCCCCGCTTGCCGGTGCCGACGGCGAGCAGCTGGGAGATCCACGCGCTCAGCGCGCCCGGCCCGCCGGGCTCGCGCAGCAGCACCTTGTCGCGGGCGAGCCCGCCCTCCGCCTGCTGCGCGCAGCCGCCGATGACGGCGCCGAGCAGCAGGCCCGGGTTGTCCTCGTCCTTGGACAGCGACGGCACCAGCGAGGCCGCCTCGTCCAGCAGCCGGTCGGCATCCGCGCCGGCCAGCACCGCCGGGACCAGCCCGTACGCCGACAGGGCGCCGTAGTGCCCCGGCAGGTACGGGTCGGTCAGCCCGATCCGGTAGCCGCACTGCCGGGCGAAGTCGTGCAGCGGGCTGCCGTGGTCGGTGATGACCAGGAACCGGCCCGCGATCTCCCGCTCCGACATGCCCCGCTCGCGGAACGCCGCGGCGAAGATCCGCCGGTAGGCGTCGCCCTCCAGCGACACGCCCGCCTTGCTCGCCAGGACGACCAGCGTTCGGTCGAGCCGCTCCATCGCGAACGCCAGCGCGGCGGTGTCGCCGCCGTCCAGCACGGTCAGCTCGCCGGTCGTCCGCTCGGCGCCGGCCGGGGGCGCGGCGGCGGGGCCGCCCGCGCCGGCCAGCGCCGGCGTGTGCGCCTCCATGATCGCCTGCGCGGCGAGGCTCTCCGCGCCGACGCCGATCAGCACGATGTGGTCGAGGCCCGAGTAGCGCGCCTCCGACACGAGCCCGCCGACCTGGTTCAGCAGCCCGCGGGAGGCGAACGGCAGGTCGAGCCAGCCGAGCCGGCTGTGGTCCACCGCGCGCCGCCCCCACAGCCGCGGGTCCTTGGCGGCCAGCGCCCCGGGGACGCCGCAGCTCACGAGGTAGTCCCGTGCCTGCAGCGCCGAGTCCAGCACGTCGCCGCGCGTCAGTACGTCGAATCCGGACACCGTTCCCTCCTGCCCCCCATCGTTTCAGGAGAGAACGGGCATTCGCGACCATCTCCATCGATCTTCTTTGTCGCGTCCCGGATTCGCGTCGTCGCCCTGCGTCCCGGCGGGCGCGCGGCGCGGGCGCCGGGCCGTCAGCCGAGCGCGGCGGCGAGCTGCGCGAGGCCCTCGGCCCGGTCCCGCAGGTGCAGCCGGACGGCCGGGCGGCCGAGCGCGCGCAGCACCCGCAGGTCGCCGAACGCCTGCGCGAGCTGCAGCTCGCCCAGCGTGTACGGCTTGCCCGGCACCGGCACGTCGGTCGTGACCGCCCCGGTGATCTGCAGGAAGGCCCCGTTCAGCGGCCCGCCCTTGTGGTACTGGCCGGCCGTGTGCAGGTAGCGCGGCCCCCAGCCGAACGTGACCGGCGCGGGGGACCGGCGGACCTCGGCGCCCCGCGCGGCCAGCAGCGGCCGCAGCGCGGCCGCCGCCGCGTCGCCGCGGCGGTCCAGGTAGGCCAGGACCGCGAGGTAGCCGCCGCCGGGGACGTCCGCGAGGACGCTCTCCAGCGCCTCGGTGAGCGTCTTGGCGCCGCGCAGCGCGTCCTCGGGGGCGTGCACCTCGACCGCGCCCTCGACCAGCTCCGGCGGCCGCCGCACCACCGTCGGCGCGGTGCCCTCCTCCGACCGCAGCAGCGCGGCCGTGCTCTCCCGCGACTGGGCCACGTCCGGCTCGCCGAACGGGTCCACCCCGATCACCCGCGCCGCGACCGCGACCGCGTACTCCCACAGCAGGAACTGCGCGCCGAGCGGGCCCGCGACGCTCACCCCCGCCTCGCGGCCGGGGCCCGGCTCGTCCGGGCGGCGGCCCAGGATGACCCGCCGCAGGTCGCCGGCCAGCGCGAAGCCGGGCGCGTCGACGCCCTCCACCACGACCGGCAGCAGCCCCTTGCCGTCCTTGCCGAGCGCGCCGCCGACCAGCTGCTCCGCCCACCCGGCGAGGCCGTCCAGGCCGGAGCCGTGGTCGGCGATCACCAGCTTGTCGCGGACGCCCAGCGCCGACGAGCCGAGCGCCGCGCCGAGCGCCAGCGCCGGATTGTCGTAGGGCTGCCGCAGCGTGGCGGCGAGCCCGGACGCCTCCTCCAGCAGGGCGCCGGCGTCCGCGCCCGCGAGCACCGCCGGGACCAGCGAGCGGGCGCCGAGCGCCCCGAACCGGTCGTCGACATCGGGCTCGGCCGGGACGAGGTGGTGGCCGACGTCCGCGGCCGCGCGCGCGAGGGCGGAGCCCTCCTCGGCCACGACCACGAACCGGCGCGCCAGCTCCGCGCCCTTCAGCCCGGCCTCGGCGAACGCCCGCCCGAACACGCGCCGCAGCGACTCGGCCTCGACGCTCTCGCCGACCACGACGACGAGCGTCCGGTCCAGGCCGGCCGCCAGTACGCCCGCCACCTCGTGCGGGTCGGTGGTGTCGAGGACGGTCAGCTCGACGCCGGCCGTGCGGCACATCGCCTCGGCGGCCAGCGCCGTCCCCCCGGCGGCGGCCAGCACGATCCGGTCGAGCCCGGCGGCGCGGGCGTCGCCCGCCGGCTCGGCCAGCCGGTCCGCCGCCGACCGCGAGGTCTCCGGCAGGTCCAGCCAGCCGAGCCGGCGGGCGGCGAGCGGGGCCGCGTCCGGCCCCCACAGCTTGGCGCTCCGGGACGCGAGCGAGCCCGGCACGCCGTCGGAGACGAGACGGTCCAGGACCGTCTCGCCCTCGTCGACGACGGCGCCGCGGATGGTGACCGAGATCCCCCCGGCGGTCACCACCGAGGTCACGCGCCGGCCCTCTTGGACTCCAGCTCGCCGGTGATGGAGTCGAGCATGCCCTTCCACGAGGCCGCGAACTTCTCCACGCCCTCGTCCTCCAGGACCCGCACGACGTCGTCGTAGTCCACGCCGACCGCCTTCAGCGCCGCCATGTGCGCGCGGGCGTCGTCGTAGGTGCCGCGGACGGTGTCGCCGCGGACCTGGCCGTGGTCGGCCTCGGCCACGAGCGTCGCCTCCGGCATCGTGTTGACGGTGCCGGGCGCGACCAGCTCGTCGACGTACAGCGTGTCGTTGAGGTTCGGGTCCTTCACGCCGGTGGAGGCCCACAGCGGCCGCTGGGGACGGGCCCCGGCGTCCTTCAGCGCCTTCCACCGGTCGGTGGCGAACTTCTCCTCGTACAGCGCGTACGCGAGCCGGGCGTTGGCGAGCCCCGCCTTGGAGCGCAGCCCCTTCGCCTCGTCCGAGCCGATCTTGTCGAGCCGCTTGTCGATCTCGGTGTCCACCCGGCTGACGAAGAACGACGCCACCGACGCCAGCTTCGACAGGTCGTGGCCGTTGTCGCGGGCCCGCTCCAGGCCGGCGAAGAACGCGTCGATGACCTCGCCGTAGCGCTCCAGCGAGAAGATCAGCGTCACGTTCACGCTGATGCCCTGCGCCAGCGTCTCGGTGATCGCGGCCAGGCCCTCCCGCGTCGCGGGGATCTTGATGAACAGGTTGGGCCGGTCCACCAGCCACCACAGCATCCGCGCCTCGGCGACCGTCTTGGCCGTCTCGCGGGCCAGCCGCGGGTCGACCTCGATCGACACGCGGCCGTCGACGCCGTCGGTCCGGTCGTAGACCGGGCGCAGCACGTCGCAGCCCCAGCGGATGTCGTAGGTGGTGATCGCGCGGGACGCCTCCTCGACGTCCACGCCCAGCGCCGCGAGGTCGCGGACCTGGTCGTCGTAGGCGGTGCCCTTGCTCAGCGCCTTGGCGAAGATCGTCGGGTTGGAGGTGACGCCCACGACGTGGCTGTCCTTGACCAGCTCGGCCAGGTTGCCCGTCCGCAGCCGGTCCCGGCTGATGTCGTCCAGCCAGATCGACACGCCCTCGTCCGAGAGCTCCTTCAGGATGTCGCTCATCGCTCTCCTCCTAGTTGCCGGTGGTCTCGCCGCGCCCGGCGCCGTGCACGCCGGCCTTGATCAGGCTCGCCTTGGCCGCCGCGACGACCCGCTCGGCGGTGATGCCGAACTGCAGGAACAGCGTCTTGTAGTCGGCGGACGCGCCGAAGTGCTCCAGGCTCACCGACTCGCCCGCGTCGCCGACGTAGCCGCGCCAGCCGAGCGCGACGCCCGCCTCGACGGACACGCGCGCCTTCACCCCGGGCGGGAGGACCTCCTGCCGGTAGGCGTCGGTCTGCTGCTCGAACCACTCCACGCACGGCATCGACACCACGCGGGTCGGGGTGCCCTCGGCCTGCAGCGCCGTGCGCGCCTCCAGGGCGAGCTGCACCTCGCTGCCGGTCGCGATGATGACGACCTCGGGCTGCCCGCCGTCGGCGTCGGCCAGCACGTAGCCGCCCTTGGCCGCGCCCTCCGCGGACGCCAGCTCGCCGCCGCGCTCCAGCGTCGGCAGCTTCTGCCGGGTCAGCGCCAGGCCCGCCGGGCGGTCGGTGTGCTGGAGGATCGTCCGCCACGCGACCGCGGTCTCGTTGGCGTCGGCGGGCCGGACCACGTCCAGGCCGGGGATGGCCCGCAGCGCCCACAGGTGCTCGACCGGCTGGTGCGTCGGGCCGTCCTCGCCGAGGCCGATCGAGTCGTGCGTCCACACGTAGGTGACCGGCAGCTTCATCAGCGCCGCGAGCCGGACGGCCGGGCGCATGTAGTCGCTGAAGATCAGGAACGTGCCGCCGTAGGGGCGGGTGCCGCCGTGCAGCGCGATGCCGTTGCAGATCGCGCCCATCGCGTGCTCGCGGACGCCGAAGTGCAGCGTGCGGCCGTAGCGGTGGCCGGGGAACTCCTTGGTCTGGAACTCCTCGGGGATGAAGGACGGCTCGCCCTTCATCGTGGTGTTGTTGCTCTCGGCGAGGTCGGCCGAGCCGCCCCACAGCTCCGGCAGCACCGGCGCCAGCGACGCCAGGATCTCGCCGGACGCGGCGCGGGTCGCGATGTCCTTGCCCGCCTCGAACGCCGGCAGCGCCTCCTCCCAGCCGGGCGGCAGCGTGCGCGAGGAGATCCGGTCGAACTCGGCGGCGCGGGCGGGGTTCGCCGACCGCCACGCGCCGAACGCCTCGTTCCAGGCGGCGTGGTCGGCGCGGCCCCGCTCGCACACCTGCCGGGCGTGCGCCAGCACGTCCTCGGGGACCTGGAAGGTCTCCGCCGGGTCCAGGCCGAGGATCCGCTTGGTCGCGGCGACCTCGTCGGCGCCGAGCGCCGAACCGTGGATCTTGCCGGTGTTCTTCTTGTTGGGCGCCGGCCAGCCGATGATCGTGCGCAGCGCGATGAACGACGGGCGGGCCGTCTCCGCCTTCGCCGCGGCGAACGCCGCCGCGAGCGCGGCCACGTTCTCCTCGTAGTCGCCGTTCTCGGTCCAGTCGACGCGGTGGACGTCCCAGCCGTAGGCCGCGTACCGGGCCTGCACGTCCTCCGACAGCGCGATCGCGGTGTCGTCCTCGATGGAGATCTTGTTGTCGTCGTAGAGCAGCACGAGGTTGCCGAGGCGCTGGTGGCCCGCGAGGGCGGACGCCTCGTGGCTGATGCCCTCCTCGATGTCGCCGTCCGACGCGAACGCCCAGATGGTGTGGTCGAACGGGGAGGTGCCCTCGGGGGCGTCCGGGTCGAACAGGCCGCGCTCGCGGCGCGCCGCCATCGCCATGCCGACCGCGTTCGCGATGCCCTGGCCGAGCGGTCCCGTGGTGGTCTCCACCCCGGCGGTGTGCCCGTGCTCCGGGTGCCCGGGGGTGAGGCTGCCCCACTTGCGCAGCGCCTTCAGGTCGTCCAGCGTCATCGGGTAGCCCGACAGGTACAGCTGGATGTAGAGGGTCAGGCTGGAGTGGCCGCAGGAGAGCACGAACCTGTCGCGGCCGGCCCAGTGCGGGTCCGTCGGGTCGTGCCGGAGGAAGCGCTGGAAAAGAAGGTAGGCGGCGGGCGCGAGGCTCATCGCCGTCCCGGGGTGGCCCGAGCCCGCCTCCTCGACCGCGTCCATGGCGAGGGCGCGGATCACGTCCACCGCGCGCCGGTCCTTGTCGGACCACTCAAACGTGCTGTTGTCCCTGCTCACGGAACGCCAGGCTCCTCTCGAACCGGTGTCAAGATGACTCTGTAATGTTGTGCGCCACAGCCCCGTGCCGCCCGGCCGCGGCCTCCGATGGCCGTAACGCCCGGCGACCCGGCGCGCTTCCCCCTGCCCCGTTCCGCCGCCGGTCCGCGGCGGGCGAAGATCATGCCGCGCCCCAGGCGAGCCTATCGCGCGGGAGGGCCGCCGCAGGCGGGGACGGGACGCGCCGGGGGGCGCGCGCGTCCGGGTCCCGGACCGCGCGGCGCCTTCATGCACCCTTGCCCGGACGCCCCTGGGACTAACCCCCCGCACGGGGGATCCGGAGGGTGATCCCGGACGCGTCCGGACGGGCGTGCGCGGCCCTCCGCCGGCCCGTCCCGCGGGCACGTCCGCGGGCACGTCCGCGGGCTCGCCGCCAGGGCCGGACGATCATGGCCCGGCGCGTCCGGCGACCCGGTGCACGACCCCCGGAGGGGTCGGACTACAGTGATGGCGCGGCCGACGGAAAGCGGCCGCCGCAACAAGACCAGCCGAAGTCGCATCAACCGGAGGCCGGCCCGGAACGCGGGGGCACCGCCGAGGTGGACCGATTTCTCATCCCTAGTTGGACGTGGACCCGATTGTGACGGTGCTCAGTAGCAAGCGCGGGGTCGAGCTCGACGAGCGGGTGCCGGGGGCGCTCGCGCCGGCCCTCGTGCCGGACCCCGCCGAAAGCGCCGCCCGCCGCACGGTGGGGGCGAGCGTGCGCGCCTACGTGGCGCTCACGAAGCCACGCGTCATCGAACTGCTGTTGATCACCACGATCCCGGTGATGTTCCTCGCGGCCGGCGGCGTCCCGCCGCTGTCCACCGTGCTGCTCACGCTGGCGTTCGGGACCATGTCCGCCGGGTCCGCCAACGCGATCAACTGCTACATCGACCGCGACATCGACGCCAAGATGCGCCGCACCCGGCGCCGCCCGCTGGCCCGCCACCAGGTCACCCCGGCGCGCGCCCTGATCTTCGGGGTGACGCTGGCCGTGCTGTCCACGGCCGGGTTCCTGCTGACGGTCAACCCGGTCGCCGCGGCCGGATCGCTGTTCGCGATCCTGTTCTACGTCTTCGTGTACTCGCTGCTGCTCAAGCGGCGCACCTCGCAGAACGTCGTGTGGGGCGGCATCGCCGGGTGCATGCCCGTCCTCATCGGCTGGGCCGCGATCACCGGGTCCGTCGCCTGGACGCCGTTCGTGCTGTTCATGGTGGTGTTCCTGTGGACGCCGCCGCACACGTGGACGCTCGCGATGCGCTACCGCGAGGACTACGCCGTCGCCAAGGTCCCGATGCTGCCGGTCGTCGCGTCCGAGCGCCGCGTCGTCACCGAGAGCCTCGCCTACACCTACGCCACCGTCGCGGCCTCGCTGGCGCTGTGGCCGGTCGCCGCGATGAGCCCGGTGTACGGGGCCGTCGCCGTCGTGCTCGGCCTGGTGTTCCTCGCCGAGGGCCACCGGCTGCTGAAGGCGGTGCGCGCCGGCGTCACCGGCGTCCACCTGCGGCCGATGCGCTTCTTCCACCTGTCGAACGTGTACCTGGCGCTGCTGTTCACCGCCGTCGCGGTCGACCCGCTGCTGCACTGACGCTCCCGGGGGCGGTCACGCCGCGTGGCCGTCCCGGCTTAGCGCTTCGCCCCCACCTGCCGTTACCCTCACGACATGGCGCGCATGGACCCGAAGGCGGTGCTCGACGGCCGGGTGCCCGGCCGTCCCCCGGTCGGCCTCATCGTCGGCCTGACCGTGTCCGGGCTCTGCATCCTGGTCGCGTTCGGCGCCGACGCCGCGTTCGGCGGGGCGGGCTTCTGGGTCG
The DNA here is from genome assembly GCF_040677125.1 of Actinomadura sp. NPDC049382. Classification (NCBI taxonomy): domain Bacteria; kingdom Bacillati; phylum Actinomycetota; class Actinomycetes; order Streptosporangiales; family Thermomonosporaceae; genus Actinomadura; species Actinomadura sp. NPDC049382. The sequence continues at coordinate 21,261 of NZ_JBFARO010000096.1, read as the reverse complement.
GCGTGCTGCTCGCCATCCTGCCGATCCCGGTGCTGGTCGCCCTCGCGCTCACCCTCGACCGGCTGGAGCCCGAGCCCCCGCGCGCGCTCGTGTTCTCGTTCATGTGGGGCGCCGGGATCGCGGTGCTCGGCGCGCTCGTCCTCAACACCGCCGGGCTGCTGTACGTCACCGTGCCCATCTTCGGCGAGACCGAGGGCCACTTCGTCAGCGCCACCTTCGGCGCGCCGATCATCGAGGAGACGCTGAAGGGCGCCGTCCTGTTCGGGCTGCTCTGGTTCCGCCGCAACGAGATCGACGGGTTCGCCGACGGCATCATCTACGCCGCCATGGTCGGCCTCGGCTTCGCCATGATGGAGAACATCACCTACTACATGCGGGCGTTCGAGGACGGCGGCGCCCAGCAGCTCCAGGCGGTGTTCGTCCTGCGCGGCCTCATCGCGCCGCTCAGCCACCCGCTGTTCACCTCCATGACCGGCCTCGGCGTCGCCTACGCCGCCACCCACCGGCGCGGCCAGCTCGCCGCGCCGCTGCTCGGGCTGCTCGGCGCGATGGTCCTGCACGGCCTGTGGAACGGCGCCGCCGGCGCGTTCGGCCTCGCCGGGCTCGGCATCGTCTACCTGCTGGACTTCGGCGTCCTGGTGACGCTGATCGCCATCGTCTTCGTCGAGCGGCGCGGCACCGTCCGCCGCATCGAGACCTACCTGCCGCGGTACGCCGGGACGGGCCTCGTGACACCGCAGGACGTGCGGATGCTGCGCTCCATCCCGTCCCGCCGGGCCGCCCGCCGGTGGGCCCGGTCCGTCGGCGGCCCGCCCGCCGGCCGCGCCATGACCGACTACCAGCTCGCCGCGACCGAGCTGGCGCTGCTGCACAAGCGCGCCGACCGGGGGGTGGCCGACGAGCGCTGGTTCGTCACCCGCCGCGACGCGCTGCTGGAGCTGATGTCGCTGGCCAGGCAGGCGTTCCTGCGCACCCCGCCGCGCGCCGGGGCGAACTGGCCCGCGGGCCCGCCGTGGGCGGCGCAGGGGCCGTCGGGGTTCCTGCCGCCGCGCCCGCCCGGCCCCTATGGCACGTAACCGGGGGGCGGGTCAAGACCGCCGGGACCCGGCCATACGATGGGGGCCGTGGCAGAGCGACCGTCGTCCAACTTCCTGAACCGGACCTGGAACGCCGTCTGGCGTCCGACCCCCGGATCGCTGCGGCTGCTCGCGCTGCTCGGCATCCTCGGCAACGTGCTGATCGTCGTCAGCGGCGGGGCCGTGCGGGTCACCGAGTCCGGGCTCGGCTGCCCCGAGTGGCCGCGCTGCAGCGGCGACAGCCTCGTCCCCACGCACAACCCCGAGCACCACTGGCTGAACATGTCGATCGAGTTCGGCAACCGGCTGATCACCTTCGTGGTGCTCGGCGTCGGCATCCTGGTGTTCGTCGCGGCGCTGCGGCTCGTGCCGCGCCGCAAGGACCTGGTGTGGTGGGCGCTCGCGCAGCCGATGAGCGTGGTCGCGCAGGCCGTCATCGGCGGCATCGTCGTCCTCACCGAGCTGCACCCGGCGGCCGTGTCGCTGCACTTCCTCGTCTCGCCCGCCCTGCTGGTGTTCTGCGTCGGGCTGTGGATCCGCGCCGGCGAGGGCGACGCGCCGCCGCGCCGGCTCACCGGGCCGTGGACGCGCGGCCTCGCCGCCGTGCTGCTGGTCTCGTGCGCCGCCGTGCTCGTCGCCGGCACCGTCGTCACCGGCACCGGCCCCCACGCGGGCGACGCCGAGTCCCGCCGCTACGGCTTCGACATCACCGACGTCGCCCGCATCCACGGCGAGCTGGCCTGGCTCACCATCGCGCTGACGGCGGCCGTCGCCATCGCCCTCTACCGCGCCGGCGGCCCCGGCCTGCGGAGCGCGCGCCTGCGGGCGCTGGAGCTCGCGGGCCTCATCGTCGTCCAGGGCGCGATCGGCTACACCCAGTACTTCCTCGGCGTCCCCGCCGGGCTGGTGCTCCTGCACATGCTCGGCGCGGTGCTGATGTGGATCGCGGCGTTCCGCCTCTTCTTCGCCCTCCGCGACCGCGGCCCCGTCCCCGCCGCGGCGCCCGCCCCGGCCGCCGTCCGGCCCGCGGAGACCCCGCAGCCCGCCTGACCTCCCCCGCCCCTACGGCTTCTTGGCGAGGAACTCGCGGAGGCGGGCCAGCGGCCAGGTGTTGATGACGTCGTCGGGGGTCAGCCAGCCGCGCTGGGCGGTGCCGATCCCGTAGCGGATGTTGCGGTGGTGCGCGAGGGAGTGCGCGTCGGTGTCGACGGAGAACTTCACGCCGAACCGCTTCGCCCGGCGGATCAGGTCGGCGGGCAGGTCGAGCCGGTCGGGGAACGAGTCGATCTCCATGGCGGTGCCGGTGCCGGCGGCGGCCCGGAACACCTCGTCCCAGTCGGCGTCCACCGGCGGGCGGCGGCCGATGCTGCGCGCGGTCGGGTGGCCGATCACGTGCACGTGCGGGTTCTCGCAGGCGTGGACGAGCCGCCGGGTCATGGCCGCCTGGTCCTGGGTGAAGTGGGAGTGGATCGAGGCGACGCACACGTCGAAGCCGGACAGGAAGTCGGCGTCCCAGTCGACGCCGCCGTCCGGATCGATGTTGAGCTCGGTGCCGTGCAGCAGGACCAGGTCGCCGTAGCGCTTCTGGAGTTCGGCGACCTCGGCGCGCTGGGCGAGCATCTTCTCGTCCGTCATGCGCTGCATCACCAGGTTCGGGGCGTGGTCGGTGATCGCGTAGTACTCCAGGCCGCGGGCGTGCGCGGCGGCGACCATGTCGGCCAGGGAGGCGATGCCGTCGGTCAGGTCGGTGTGGCTGTGCAGGTCGCCGCGCAGGTCGTCGACGGTGACGAGGCGGGGCAGCTCGTCCTTCAGGGCCGCCTCGATCTCGCCGGTGTCCTCGCGGAGGGCGGGGTGCACCCACGGCAGGCCGAGGCGCTCGTAGACCTCCTCCTCGGTCTCCGACACGATCAGCTCGTCGGTCTCCGCGTCGAACAGGCCGTACTCCGACAGCTTGAGGCCCGCCTTCACGGCGATCTCGCGGGTGCGGATGTTGTGCGCCTGCGAACCGGTGAAGTACTGCAGCGCGGCGCCCCACGACTCGGGCGGGACGACGCGCAGGTCGACCTGCAGCCCCTTGGCGGTGCGGATCGAGGTCTTCTTGTCGCCGCTCGCGATGACCTCCGCCACGAACGGCAGCGCGGTGAACGCCGCCATGATCGGGCGCGGGTCGCGGGACGCGGCGAGCACGTCGACGTCGCCGATCGTCTCGCGCATCCGGCGCAGCGACCCGGCGTGCGCGCAGCGCTCCACCTGGGGCAGCTCCGACAGCGCGGCGGTGATCTCGTCGGCGACGGCCGCGGCGGCGTCGACCAGGACGCGCTCCCCGGAGCTGCGCAGCAGCTCGATGCCGCGCAGGATGTTCTCCTCGGTCTTGGCGCCGAAGCCCTTGAGGCCGCGCAGCCGCCCCTCGCCGATGGCGGCGGCGAGCTCGTCCACCGAGGAGATGCCGAGCTCCTCGTAGACGGCGAGGGCCTTCTTCGGGCCGAGCGTGGGGATGGCGGTGAGCGCGCGGACCCCGGCCGGGATCTGGGTGCGCAGCTCCTCCACCTGCCGGATCGTGCCGGTGGTGGTGTAGTCGAGGACCTTCTTGGCGATCGCCTCGCCCACGGTCGGGATCTTGCGCAGCCCGGCCAGGTCGAGGCCGGCGATGTCGTCGGGGTACCCGGCGATCGCCCGCGCCGCCTTCTCGTACGCCCTGATCTTGAAGGCGTCACCGCCGGTGATGGACAGCAGGTCGGCCAGCTCCTGGATGAGCGCGGCGGCCTCGTCGTTAGCGCGTGCCATACGGCCGAGTCTAGGCGGGGGGTACGACGTTTCCCGTGCTCGGCCGGTGGTCAGCGCAGCGGCGCGGTGGGCCCGCCGGGGCTGTCCATCCGGCCGCGGACGACCTCGTCGGCGATCGCGGAGACCTCGTCCTCGGGCAGGCGGCGGTAGCCGTCCTCGGTGACGACCGCGACCGTCGGGTAGATCCGCCGGGACGGGTCGGGCCCGCCGGTGGCGGTGTCGTCGTCAGCCGCGTCGTACAGGGCCTGGACGCACACGGTGGCGGCGTCCTCCAGGGACAGGTCGCGCCGGTACAGCTTCTTCAGCGCCCCGAGCGCGTAGGGGGAGCCGGACCCGTCCGCGTGGAAGTCGCGGGCCTCCTGCGGGGCGCCGGTGATGTCGTAGGTGTAGATGCGGCTCTCGGCCGTGTCGGGGTCGTAGCCGGCGAACAGCGGCACGACGGCGAGGCCCTGCAGCGCCTGCGCGAGGTTGGCCTGGATGACGGCGCCCAGCCGGCGGGCCTTGCCCGGCAGCGACAGCGGGACGGTCTCCATCTTCTCGTAGTGCTCCAGCTCGACCTGGAACAGCCGGACCATCTCCAGCGCCAGCCCGACCGTCCCGGCGAACGCGACGGCGGAGTACTCGTCGGCGCGCTGGACCTTGTCCAGCTCCCGGTAGGCGATGCGGTTGCCCTGCGTGGCGCGCCGGTCGCCGGCCATCATGACGCCGCCGGGGAACTCCAGCGCGAGGATGGTGGTGCCGTGCGGCAGCTCCGGCGCGTCGCCCTCCGGCACCCGGTTGACCGGGAGCAGCTCGGGGGAGTGGACGCGCAGGAAGTCGACGAACGACGCCGAGCCCGCCTCGAAGAACTCCGGCGGGATGCCCTGGTCCTCGGTCCGGCCGATCACGGCGGCTCCTCTCCCCATGCTGGACGACCCGTTACGCCTTGATCTTTCCACCCTGCCACATGAGCCCGCCACCGCTCAGGCTTCGGGAGCCTCCGGCGGATCCTTCTGGCCGCGGGTGGCCCCGGCGCAGGCGGCGATGACGCAGCCGACCGCGACCCACTGCCGGCCGGACAGGACCTCGCCGAGCACCACCAGCCCGACGAGCGCCGCGACGGCGGGCTCCATGCTCATCAGGATCCCGAAGACGCGCGCCGGCACCCGGCGCAGCGCCTCCAGCTCCAGCGAGTACGGGATCACCGACGACAGCAGCCCCACGCCGAGCCCGATCAGCAGCAGCGTCGGGTCGAGCAGGGCCCCGCCGCCCGCGGCGACCCCGGCCGCGATGCCGCCCGGCAGCATCACCAGCGTGCCGATGATGCTCGCCAGGGCCAGCCCGGTGGTGCCGGGGATGCGCCGCCCGGTGGCGGCGGTGAGCAGGATGTAGGCGGCCCAGCCGACGGCGGCGAGCAGCGCGAACCCGATGCCGACGAGGTCCAGGTCGCCGCCGCCCCGGGCGAGCATGACCACGCCCGCGGCGGCGAGCACCACCCACACCAGGTCGCGGGGGCGGCGGGAGCCGGCGATCGCGACCGACAGCGGGCCGAGGAACTCGATCGTCACCGCCACGCCCAGCGGGATCCGCGACAGCGACTGGTAGAACGCGAAGTTCATCCCGGCCAGGGAGGCGCCGTAGCCGGCGACGACCGCGAGGCTCCGCCACGAGTGCTCGCGCAGCACCGGCAGCAGCGCCCGGCGGGCCAGGAACCCCAGCACGAGCGCCGAGGCCAGCAGCCGGATCGCCACCACCGACGTCGGCGGCAGCCGGTCGAACAGGTGCTTGGCCAGGCCCGCGCCGACCTGCACGGACACGATGCCGAGCAGGATCAGCGCGGGCGGCGGCACCGACGCCGGCGACAGCGCGCGGATGCGGCCCGGTGCGCGGCTCGCGCCGCCGAACGAGCCGGGCGCCTCAGCGAGTGCCAACGATCACTCCCACCGGAAGAAGCGGGCGGCGAGGGCGAGTCCGGCGACGGCCCACACCGCGAGGACGAGCAGGGGTTGCGCGGGGAGCGCGGCGCCGTCCCGCAGGACGTCGCGCAGCCCGCCCGCCAGCGCCGAGATCGGCAGCAGCTCCAGGGCGTCGCGCACCGGGCCGGGGAACTTCTCGAGCGGGAACACCACGCCGCCGACGGCCAGCAGCAGGATGTACACCAGGTTCGCGGCGGCGAGGGTGGCCTCGGCGCGCAGCGTCCCGGCCATGAGCAGCCCGAACCCGGAGAACGCGGCGGTGCCGAGCAGCAGCAGGACGACCACCGAGCCGGGGTCGCCGTGCGGGTGCCAGCCGAGCGCCAGCGCGACCGCGCAGATCACCGCGGCCTGCACCGCCTCGACGGCGAGCACGCTGGCGGTCTTGGCGGCGATGAGCCCGCCGCGCGGCAGCGGGGTGGCGCCGAGCCGCTTGAGGACGCCGTAGCGCCGCTCGAACCCGGTCCCGATCGCCTGCCCGGTGAACGCCGTGGACATCACCGCGAGCGCGAGGATGCCGGGGGTGAGGAAGTCGACGCGGCGGCCGGCGCCGAGGTCCAGCAGGGAGGTGGCGCTGAACAGCACGAGCAGCACCACCGGGATGATCAGCGTCAGCAGCAGCTGCTCGCCGTTGCGCAGCACGGTGCGGAACTCGTAGCGGGCCTGGGACACGACCATCCGCGGCAGCGGGACGGCCCCCGGCGCGGGGGAGAGGTCGAGCGGGGCGGTCATGCGCGCAGCTCCCGTCCGGTCAGTTCGAGGAAGACGTCCTCCAGGGTGCGGCGCTCGATCCGCAGGTCCTCGGTGAGGACGCCGTGCGAGGCGCACCAGGCGGTGACGGTGGCGAGCAGCTCCGGCCGCACGTCCGCCTCGATCAGGTAGTGCCCGGCGGGCGACTCCTTGGCGGCGCTCCCGGCGGGCAGCGCCGCGAGCAGCTCGTCGAGGCCGAGGCCGGGCCGGGCGCGGAACCGCAGCTGCCGCTCGGCGCCGGTCAGCACCTCGGGGGCGCCCTCGGCGACGACCTTGCCGTGGTCGACGATGACGACGTGGTCGGAGAGGCGCTCGGCCTCCTCCATGTTGTGGGTGGTGAGGACCACCGACACCCCGGCGGCGCGCAGGTCGCCGATCAGCTCCCAGGTGGCGTGCCTGGCCTGCGGGTCGAGGCCGGTGGTCGGCTCGTCCAGGAAGACCAGCTCGGGGCGCCCGACGATGGCGACGGCCAGGGACAGCCGCTGCTGCTGCCCGCCCGACATGCGGCGGAACGGGGTGCGGGCGTGCTCGGTGAGGCCGAGCCGCTCCAGCAGCGCGGCGGGGGCGAGCGGCGTCGCGTGGAACGAGGCGACCAGCTCCAGGAACTCCCCGGCGCGGGCCGTGCCCGGCACGCCGCCCGACTGCGGCATCACCCCGACCCGCGGCTTCAGCGCCCGCGCGTCGGCGGCCGGGTCGAGCCCGAGGACGCGGACGGTGCCCGCGTCGGCCCGCCGGAACCCCTCGCAGATCTCGATCGTGGTGGTCTTGCCCGCGCCGTTCGGGCCGAGCAGCGCGGTCACCGCGCCCCGCGCGGCGCTGAACGACAGCCCGTCCACGGCCCGCCGCTCCCGGCCGGCCGTCCCGTAGCGCTTCACGAGCGAGCGCAGCTCGACAGCGCTGTGCCGGCCGCCGCCTCCGGGGGGTGTCATGCCGACGAGTCTAGGTCTGCGGCCGGGCAGCTTCGCGCCGGGCCCCGGCGCCGGACCGGGTGAAGGTCGGGTAAAGCCTCCCGGTCGGAGCCCGCCGAGTTTCGCGGGCCCGAGCGCGGGAATTGCGGTCGTACCGCCGGGCCGGCCCCGGCGGGCAGGGGGCGCGCGGCGACGCGGCCGCGCTCGGCGGAGGTGGGGATGTTTCACGTTGACTCGGAGGCCGGCCGGCTCCGGGAGGTCCTGCTGCACCGGCCCGAGCTGTCGCTGAAGCGGCTCACCCCGTCCAACGCGGCGGGGCTGCTGTTCGACGACGTGCTGTGGGTGCGGCGCGCGGTGGAGGAGCACGCGGAGTTCGAGGACGTCCTGCGGGCGGAGGGCGTCCGCACGCACCTGCTGATCGACCTGCTGCGCGAGACGATCGGGATCCCCGAGGCGCGCAAGCACATCCTGGACGCCGTCGTCGACCCGCACTGGTTCGGCCCGCTCGCCACCGACGCGATCCGCAACTGCTTCGACGCGATGGACGTCCACGAGCTGGGCTCCTACCTCATCGGCGGCATCACCAAGCGGGAGATGCTGGAGCGGATGCCCGAGCCCGCGTCCATCGCGTTCCACTCCATCCCGATGGACGGGTTCATCCTGCCGCCGCTGCCGAACCACCTGTTCACCCGCGACACCTCCTGCTGGATCTACGACGGCGTCTCGATCAACACCATGCGCAAGAAGGCGCGGATGCGCGAGACGGTGAACATGGAGGCCGTCTACCGCTGGCACCCGCTGTTCGCCGCCGGCTACGGCCGGCCCGCCGAGGGCGGCTTCCACGTGTGGAGCAGCGGGACGGCGATGGCCCCGGCGACGCTGGAGGGCGGCGACGTCCTGGTGATCGGGAACGGCGCCGTGCTGGTCGGGATGAGCGAGCGGACGCAGCCGCAGGCCGTCGAGATGCTCGCGCAGTCGCTGTTCGCCGCCGGGTCCTGCACCCGGATCGTCGCGCTGCGGATGCCGCACAAGCGGGCGTTCATGCACCTGGACACCGTCATGACGATGGTCGACCACGGCGTGTTCACCGCCTACGCGGGGATGGGCATGCTGCTGTCGCACACCGTCGAGCCCGGCGACACCGAGAAGGAACTGAAGATCACCGATCACCCGGCGGAGGACATGTACCGGGCGATCGCCGCCGCGCTCGGCCTGGACGACATCAAGGTGATCACCCCGACGCAGGACGTGTTCTCCGCCGAGCGCGAGCAGTGGGACGACGGCGCCAACGTCCTCGCCGTCGCGCCCGGCGTCGTCGTCGCCTACGAGCGCAACGCGACGAGCAACAACGAGCTGAGCCGCCACGGGATCCGGGTCATCACGATCCGCGGCAGCGAGCTCGGCCGGGGCCGCGGCGGCCCGCGCTGCATGACCTGCCCGCTCGTCCGGGACGCCTGACGACCACCTTCCGCGGCACCGCCCGCGGCACGACCCTCGGGAGGCCGGACATGGCGCTCGACCTGCGCGGCCGCAGCCTGATCAGGGAGCTCGACCTCACGCCGGCGGAGTTCGGGTCCCTGCTCGGCCTCGCCGCGGAGCTGAAGGCCGCCAAGCGCGCCGGTACCGAGACCCCCGCGCTGACCGGCCGGAACATCGCGCTGATCTTCGAGAAGACGTCGACCCGGACGCGCTGCGCGTTCGAGGTCGCCGCGCACGACCAGGGCGCCCACGTCACCTACCTCGACCCCAGCGGCTCCCAGATCGGCCACAAGGAGTCGATGAAGGACACCGCCCGCGTCCTGGGGCGGATGTACGACGGCATCGAGTACCGGGGGGCCAGCCAGAGGCTCGTCGAAGAACTCGCCGAGTACGCGGGCGTGCCCGTGTGGAACGGCCTGACCGACGAGTGGCACCCCACGCAGATGCTCGCCGACATGCTCACCATGCGCGAGCACAGTGACAAGCCCTTGCAGGACGTCACCTACGCCTACCTGGGCGACGCGCGCAACAACATGGGCCACAGCTACGTGGCCGCCGGCGCGCTGCTCGGCATGAACGTGCGGATCGTCGCGCCGCGCACCCTGTGGCCGGACGAGGAGACGGTCGTCCGGCCGTCCATGGCGGTGGCGGCCGGGACGGGGGCGGAGATCGTCCTCACCGAGGACGTCGCCGAGGGCGTCAGGGGCGCCGACTTCGTCCTCACCGACGTGTGGGTGTCGATGGGCGAGCCCAAGGAGGTGTGGGACGAGCGCATCGCGCTGCTCACGCCCTACCAGGTGAACGCCGGGGTCATGCGGGCCACCGGCAACCCCGGCGCCAAGTTCATGCACTGCCTCCCCGCCTTCCACAACAGGGAGACCGCGGTGGGCGAGGAGATCTACCGGAAGACCGGCCTGGAGGCGCTGGAGGTCACCGAGGAGGTGTTCGAGTCCGCCGCCTCCATCGTCTTCGACGAGGCCGAGAACCGGATGCACACCATCAAGGCGGTCATGGTCGCGACGCTCGGGGGGCCGGGCGGGTGAGGGGGAGCGGATGCGCGTGGTCGTCGCGCTCGGGGGGAACGCGCTGGTGCGGCGGGGGGAGACGCCCGACGCCGCGCCGCAGCGCGCCAACGTGGACCGGGCGGTGCGGTCGCTGGCGCCGCTCGCCCGCACGCACGAGCTGATCGTCACGCACGGGAACGGGCCGCAGGTCGGGGTGCTGGCGCTGGAGAGCGTCAACGACCCGAGCCTGACCCGGCCGTACCCGCTGGACACGATCGGCGCCGAGACCCAGGGGATGATCGGCTACTGGATGCTGCAGGCGCTGCAGAACGCGCTGCCGGGCCGGCAGGTCGTCGCGATGATCAACCAGACGCTGGTGTCGGCGGTGGACCCCGCGTTCGAGGACCCGACGAAGTTCGTCGGGCAGGTCTACGACCGGGACGAGGCCGAGAAGCTCGCCGCCGAGTACGGCTGGACGGTCCGCCAGGACGGGGACGGCTGGCGCCGCGTGGTGCCGTCGCCGCGTCCGCAGCGGGTGATCGAGACGCGGCTGATCAGGGAGCTGGTGCGGCTCGGGACGGTGGTGGTCTGCGCGGGCGGCGGCGGCGTGCCGGTGTTCCGCAACGACGTGGGGCGGCTGGAGGGCGTCGAGGCGGTGATCGACAAGGACCTCACGGCGTCCGTCCTCGCCGAGAGCATGGACGCCGACGCGCTGCTGATCCTGACCGACGTGCCCCGGGTGATGCGCAACTACGGCACGCCGGAGCAGGAGGAGATCACCCACACCACCCCGTACGAGCTGCGCGCCGAGGACTTCCCCGCCGGGTCGATGGGCCCCAAGGTGGCGGCGGCGGTGAGCTTCGTCGAGCGGACCGGCGACATGGCCGCGATCGGGCTGCTGGACCAGTGCGTGGAGATCCTGGAGGGCACCGCGGGCACGATCGTCACGCCGAACGCCACCTGGCCCCTGGAGAGCACCCTGTGACGGACGAGCACGCCGTGCCGGACGAGCACGCCGGGACCGGGGAGTGCCCGTGACGGCCGGGACGGCGCCGGGGACCTCGTTCGTCCGCAGCCTGCTGCGCACCAAGCCCGTCGACCGGATCGTCGCCGAGGGCGGGCAGGGCGAGGGCGGCGAGCTGAAGCGCACGATGAGCCTGCTCCAGCTCACCTTCTTCAGCGTCGGCGCGACCCTCGGCACCGGCATCTTCGTCGTCCTCGGCGAGGCGGTGCCGCTGGCCGGACCGGCCGTCGTGCTGTCGTTCGTGCTCGCCGCCGTCACCGCGCTGTTCTCCGCCCTGTCGTACGCGGAGCTGGCCGGGACGATCCCGGTGTCCGGCTCGTCCTACTCCTACTCCTACGCCACGCTCGGCGAGCTGGTCGCGTGGGTCTGCGGCTGGTGCCTGCTGCTGGAGTACGCGGTGTCGGTGTCGGCCGTCGCGGTCGGCTGGGGCTCCTACCTCAACGCGTTCTTCGACGCGGCGTTCGGGTTCACGATCCCCGCCGAGATCAGCAACCCGCCGGGGGACGGCGGTCTCGTCAACATCCCCGCCGTCGTCGTGGTGCTGCTCGCCACGCTGCTGCTGCTGCGCGGCACCTCCGAGAGCGCCACCGCCAACACGGTCATGGTGTTCCTCAAGATCGCCGTGCTGCTGTTCTTCTGCGCGGTCGCCTTCACCGCGTTCAAGGCGGGGAACCTGAGCGCGTTCGCGCCCATGGGCTGGGCCGGGATCAGCGCCGCCGGCGGCAAGGTGTTCTTCTCCTACATCGGCTTCGACGCCGCCTCCACCGCCGGCGAGGAGGCCAAGAACCCGCGCCGCGACCTGCCGCTCGCGATCGTCCTGTCGCTGGTGATCGTCACGGTCCTGTACGTACTGGTCGGCCTCGCCGCCGTCGCGGCGATGCACTGGGACAAGTTCGCGATCAGCGGCGCCGAGGCGTCCCTCGCCGAGGTGCTGGACGTGGCGACCGGGCGGTCCTGGCCGTCGATGATCCTCGCGCTCGGCGCGGTGATCGCGATCGCCAGCGTCGTCCTCACCGTCATGTACGGGCAGACCCGCATCCTGTTCGCGATGTCGCGGGACGGGCTCGTCCCGGACGTCTTCCAGAAGGTCAGCCCCGGCCGCCGGGTCCCCGTCGCCAACACCGTGATCGTGGCGCTGTTCATCGGGATCCTCGCGGCGGCGGTCCCGCTCGGCCGGCTCGTCGACGCCACCAGCATCGGGACGCTGTTCGCGTTCGCGCTGGTCAGCGTCGGCGTCATCGTGCTGCGCCGCACCCGGCCCGACCTGCCGCGCAGCTTCCGGACCCCGCTGTTCCCGGTGACGCCGCTGCTCGGCGTCGGGTTCTGCGTGTACCTGATGGTCGGCCTCGGCGGGGTGACGTGGACGGTGTTCGCCCTCTGGTGCGCCGTCGGGCTGGCCGCCTACTTCCTGTACGGGCGCCGCCATTCCCGCCTCGCGGCCGGACCACCTCGCGACCCCGCCCGAAAGGGGCTCTGATGAACGCTCCCGAGAACGCCGCCGACGGCATGCGGGTGCTGGTCGGCTACGCGCCCGACGAGCGCGGCGACGACGCGCTGGCGCTCGCGGCGCTGCTCGTCCGGACCATGAGGGCGCCGCTGACGGCCGTGCACGTGCACCCGCCGCCGTGGCCCACGCCGGGGCCGGGCGCGGTGGACGCCGAATGGGTCGCCTACCTCAAGGGCCAGGCGGACGAGGCCCTCGAAGCGGCCCTGGCGCGGCTGGCGGAGCTCGGCGTCCCGCGGCGGGACGTCACCCCGCGCGTCCAGGCCCACCGGGGCAGCGGCCGCGGCCTCATCGAGGTCGCCAAGGACGTCGGCGCCGACCTGATCGTGGCGGGCTCGGCGCCGCGCGGACGGCGCGGCCGGGTCGCCGTCGGCAGCACCGCCGACCAGTTGCTGCACGGTTCGCCCGTCCCGGTCATGCTGGCGCCGCGCGGCTACGCGGCGCACCCGCCGCGGCGGTTCTCGCGGATGACGGTCGCCTACTGGCGGCGCCGGGACGCCGACGGGCCGCTGTCGGCGGCCGCCGCGTTCGCCGAGCGGCTGGACGTGGAGCTGCGGCTGCTGACCCTCGTGCTGCGGCCGCCCGGCCTCGCGGCCCGGTTCCAGGTGCCCGGCGGCGTCCTGGACCGCCAGCTCGCCCAGGCCGAGGAGGACCTGCGCTACGCCGCCGGGCTGTTCGGCGGCGGGACGCCGGTGGAGCGGCGCACGGCCATCGGGACCGACATCGCCAAGACGCTCGGCACCGTCGATATGCTGCACGGCGAGGTCCTCGCCTGCCTGTCCGGCCATGACGGTCCGCTGCGCAAGGTCTTCCTCGGGGAGAGCTCCGGCAAGATCCTGCGGGCCGCGCCGTGCCCGGTGCTGCTGCTGCCGCGCGGGGCCGCCGCGCCGAGCCGCGACGAGAAACCGCAGGTTAGGTAAGGCTTACCTGCGTGAGCTACGACATCAGCGTTCCGGTGTTTCGTGGGAAGTAATTACGGCACACTGATGTTGTGAAATACGTGAGCGAGGATCAGACGAACGCACGGACCGCCCCCGCGCGGCGTTCCGGCGTGCCGTCGTCCGCCGGTCACACCGAGCGCGACACGCGCGCCCGGGTGGCCCGGTTGATCCTTGAGCACGGCCCGGTCACGGCGTCCACGCTGGGCGAACGCGTCGGCCTCACGCCGGCCGCGATCCGCCGGCACCTGGACGCGCTGCTGGCCGAGGGCATGATCGAGGTCCGCAAGGCGCGGGTGCCGCAGACCCGGCGCGGGCGGGGCCGCCCCGCCAAGTGGTTCGCCATCACCGACGCCGGGCGCAGCGCCTTCGTGCACGCCTACGACGACCTGGCGACCAGCGCGCTGCGGTTCATCGCCGACACGGCGGGCGAGCACGCGGTCGCCGAGTTCGCCCGGCGGCAGATCGCCGACCTGGAGCGGCGCTACCGCCCCGTCGTGCAGGACGCGCCGCCCCAGCAGCGGGTCCGCACGCTCGCCGAGGCGCTGTCGGGCGACGGCTACGCGGCCGCCGCCGCGAAGGCGCCCCAGCCGGGCGGCGGCGAGCAGCTGTGCCAGCACCACTGCCCGGTCGCGCACGTCGCCGCGGAGTTCCCGCAGCTGTGCGAGGCCGAGACCGAGGCGTTCAGCCGGCTGCTCGGCACCCCCGTGCAGCGGCTGGCCACGATCGCCCACGGCGACGGGATCTGCACCACCCACGTCAGCCCGGTGGACCTGTGCGCCGACCGGGCCCGGGATGACGACGGCGCGACGTGACGAACAAATCACTCTTTGGAGTTGTTCTATGACTACGGCAGCCCACCCCGAACTCGAGGGGCTGGACAGGTACAAGTTCGGCTGGGCCGACTCCGACGAGGCCGGCGCCTCGGCGCGACGCGGCCTGAACGAGGACGTCGTCCGCGACATCTCGGGCAAGAAGGACGAGCCCGAGTGGATGCTCGACCTCCGCCTCAAGGGGCTGCGGCTGTTCAGCAAGAAGCCGATGCCCACCTGGGGCTCGGACCTGTCGGACATCGACTTCGACAACATCAAGTACTTCGTGCGCTCCACCGAGCAGCAGGCCGCGTCCTGGGAGGAACTGCCCGAGGACATCAAGAACACCTACGACAAGCTCGGCATCCCCGAGGCCGAGAAGCAGCGCCTCATCGCCGGCGTCGCCGCGCAGTACGAGTCGGAGGTCGTCTACCACAAGATCCGCGAGGACCTTGAGGAGAAGGGCGTCATCTTCGTCGACACCGACACCGGCCTGCGCGAGCACCCGGAGATCTTCCAGGAGTACTTCGGCTCGGTGATCCCCGTCGGCGACAACAAGTTCGCCGCGCTGAACACCGCCGTGTGGTCGGGCGGCTCGTTCATCTACGTCCCGCCGGGCGTGCACGTCGAGATCCCGCTGCAGGCCTACTTCCGGATCAACACCGAGAACATGGGCCAGTTCGAGCGGACGCTGATCATCGCCGACGAGGGCTCCTACGTCCACTACGTCGAGGGCTGCACCGCCCCGATCTACAAGTCGGACTCGCTGCACTCGGCCGTCGTGGAGATCGTCGTGAAGAAGGACGCCCGCGTCCGCTACACGACCATCCAGAACTGGTCGAACAACGTCTACAACCTGGTGACCAAGCGCGCCGTCGCCTACGAGGGCGCCACCATGGAGTGGGTCGACGGCAACATCGGCTCCAAGGTCACCATGAAGTACCCGGCCGTCTACCTGCTCGGCGAGCACGCCAAGGGCGAGACCCTGTCGATCGCGTTCGCCGGCGAGGACCAGCACCAGGACGCCGGCGCCAAGATGGTGCACGCCGCGCCGAACACCTCCAGCAGCATCATCTCCAAGTCGGTGGCGCGCGGCGGGGGCCGCACGTCCTACCGCGGGCTGGTGCAGATCCAGGAGGGCGCCGAGCACAGCAAGTCCACCGTCAAGTGCGACGCGCTGCTGGTCGACCAGATCAGCCGGTCCGACACCTACCCCTACGTCGACGTCCGCGAGGACGACGTGGAGATGGGCCACGAGGCCACCGTCTCCAAGGTGTCGGAGCAGCAGCTGTTCTACCTGATGAGCCGCGGTCTCACCGAGGACGAGGCGATGGCGATGATCGTGCGCGGGTTCGTCGAGCCCATCGCGCGGGAGCTGCCGATGGAGTACGCCCTCGAGCTGAACCGGCTCATCGAGCTGCAGATGGAAGGAGCCGTCGGCTGATGGGGCTCGACACCAAGCCTCTCTCGACGCTGCACGAGAAGGCGTCCTACGACGTCGCCGACTTCGAGGTCCCGACGGGCCGCGAGGAGGAGTGGCGGTTCACCCCGCTGCGCCGCCTGCGCGGCCTGCACAAGGGCACCGCCGAGGAGGGCGGCAAGGTCGTGACGGAGGCCGAGGCGGCCCCCGAGGTCACGGTGGAGACCGTCGGCCGCGACGACCCGCGGGTCGGCACGTCCTACGTGCCCGCCGACCGGGTCAGCGCCCAGGCGTGGAACTCCTTCACCGAGGCCACCGTCGTGACCGTCCCGAAGGAGGCCGTCGCCTCGGCGCCGACCGTCCTGCGGCGGCGCGGCGAGGACGGCTCCGGCGCCGCCTACGGGCACACCACCGTGATCGTGGAGCCGTTCGCCGAGGCGACCGTGGTCCTCACGCACCGCGGCCCGGCGACCTACGCCGACAACGTCGAGTTCGTCGTCGGCGACGGCGCCCGCCTCTCGGTGATCAGCCTGCAGGACTGGGCCGACGGCGCGGTGCATGTGTCGCACCAGCACGCCCGGCTCGGCCGCGACGCCCGGTTCGTCTCGCACAACATCTCGCTCGGCGGCGACGTCGTGCGGATCTCGCCGTCGGTCGCCTACGACGGGCCCGGCGGCGACGCCGAGCTGTACGGCGTCTACTTCGTGGACGGCGGCCAGCACCTGGAGCACCGCCTCCTCGTCGACCACACCGTGCCGCACTGCCGCAGCCGCGTCGACTACCGCGGCGCCCTGCAGGACCAGGACGCGCACGCCGTGTGGATCGGCGACGTGATCATCCGCGCCGAGGCGGAGGGCACCGACACCTACGAGCTGAACCGCAACCTCGTCCTCACCGACGGGACGCGGGTCGACTCGGTGCCGAACCTGGAGATCCTCACCGGCGAGGTCGCGGGCGCGGGGCACGCCTCGGCGTCCGGCCGGCTGGACGACGAGCACCTGTTCTACCTGCAGGCGCGCGGCATCACCTTCGACGACGCGCGCCGCATGGTCGTGCGGGGCTTCCTCGGCCAGCTCGTCGACCGCATCGAGGTCGCCGAGGTCCGCGACAAGGTCCGCGAGGCCATCGAGGAGGAGCTGGACGTCAGGGCGGGTGAGCGATGACCGCATCCGCGCGGCCCGGAGGTCCCGGGGGCTCCCCCCAGGAGGGATACGTGAAGGTGTGCGCGCTGGAGGAGGTCCCGGCCGACGGGGCCCTCGGCGTCGAGGTCGACGACACGCCGGTCGCGATCGTGCGCAGCGGCGAGGACGTCTACGCGCTGAACGACATCTGCTCGCACGCCGAGGTCTCGCTCTCCGAGGGCGAGGTCTACGACGGCACCATCGAGTGCTGGCTGCACGGGTCCTGCTTCGACCTGCGCAGCGGCAAGCCCACCAACCCGCCGGCCACGCAGCCGGTCGCCACCTACAAGGTCAAGGTCGAGGGCGGGGACGTCTACGTCTCGCTCGCCGACGACTGACCCCACCACGAAGGACTGTACGCACTATGGCCACGCTAGAGATCCGCGACCTCCACGTCTCCGTCGGCGACGGCTCCGACGGGGCGAAGGAGATCCTGCGCGGGGTCGACCTGACCGTGAAGGCCGGCGAGACCCACGCGATCATGGGGCCGAACGGCTCGGGCAAGTCCACCCTGGCCTACGCCGTCGCCGGGCACCCCAAGTACGAGGTGACGTCGGGCACCGTCACGCTGGACGGCGAGGACGTCCTCGCCATGTCGGTGGACGAGCGCGCCCGCGCCGGGCTGTTCCTCGCGATGCAGTACCCGGTCGAGGTGCCGGGCGTGTCGGTGTCGAACTTCCTGCGCTCGGCCGTGACCGCCGTCCGCGGCGAGGCCCCGAAGCTCCGCGAGTTCTCCAAGGAGATGAAGCAGGCGATGGACGCGCTGTCCATCGACCCGGCGTTCGCGCAGCGCAGCCTGAACGAGGGCTTCTCCGGCGGTGAGAAGAAGCGGCACGAGATCCTGCAGTTGGAGATGCTCAAGCCGAAGGTCGCCGTCCTGGACGAGACCGACTCCGGCCTGGACGTCGACGCGCTGAAGGTCGTCTCCGAGGGCGTGAACCGGTTCGCCTCCGGCGACACCGGCGTCCTGCTGATCACCCACTACACCCGCATCCTGCGGTACGTGAAGCCCGACTTCGTGCACGTGTTCGCCTCCGGCCGCGTCGTCGCCGAGGGCGGCCCCGAGTTGGCCGACGAGCTGGAGGAGCAGGGGTACGAGAAGTACGTGAAGGCGGGCGCTTCGCTATGACGATGTTGCCCGAGGAGCTGAAGAAGGACTTCCCGCTGCTGCGCCGCACGGTCCGCGGCGGGCGTCCTCTGGTGTACCTCGACTCCGGTGCGACGTCGCAGAAGCCCGTCCGGGTGCTGGACGCCGAGCGCGAGTTCTACGAGCGGCACAACGCGGCGCCGCACCGCGGGGCGCACCTGCTCGCCGAGGAGGCGACGGAGGCGTACGAGAACGCCCGCGCGTCCATCGCCCGGTTCATCGGCGCGACGCCGGCCGAGATCGTGTTCACCAAGAACGCCACCGAGGGCATCAACCTCGTCGCGTACGCGATGAGCAACGCCGCGACCGCCGGCCCGGAGGCCGAGCGGTTCGCGGTGGGTCCCGGCGACGAGGTCGTGGTGTCGGAGATGGAGCACCACGCCAACCTCGTCCCGTGGCAGGAGCTCTGCCGGCGGACCGGCGCCACGCTGCGCTGGTTCGGCATCACCGACGAGGGCCGCCTGGACCTGGAGAACCTCGACGACCTGGTCAACGAGCGCACCAAGATCGTCGCGCTGACGCACCAGTCGAACGTGCTCGGCACCGTCCCGCCGGTGGAGCAGATCATCGCCCGCGCGCACGCCGTCGGCGCGCTCGTCCTGCTGGACGCCGCGCAGTCGGTGCCGCACCAGCCGGTCGACGTCGCCGACCTCGGCGCCGACTTCCTGGCGTTCTCCGGGCACAAGATGCTCGGCCCGACGGGCATCGGCGTGCTGTGGGGGCGGAGCGAGCTGCTGGAGGCGATGCCGCCGTTCATCACCGGCGGGTCCATGATCGAGGTCGTCCGCATGGAGGGGACCACGTTCATGCCGCCGCCGCAGCGGTTCGAGGCGGGGGTGCCGATGACGGCGCAGGCCATCGGGCTCGGCGTCGCCTGCGACTACCTCGCCGAGATCGGCATGGACCGCGTCCACGCCCACGAGGAGGCCCTGGTGGCCTACTCGCTGGAGCGGCTCGGCGAGATCCCCGGCGTCCGCGTCATCGGCCCCGGCACCACGGAGGCGCGCGGCGGCGCCGTGTCGTTCACCGTCGAGGACATCCACCCGCACGACGTCGGCCAGGTCCTGGACGACCTGGGCGTCGAGGTCCGCGTCGGCCACCACTGCGCGTGGCCGATCTGCCGGCGCTTCGGCATCCCGGCGACCACCCGCGCGACGTTCTACCTCTACAACACCCTCGCCGACGTGGACGCGCTCGCCGACGGGGTACGGCACGCTCAGAAGTTCTTCGGAACACACTGACCGGCGGGCCGGTTGTAGCGAGAAAAGGCTTGGAAGGGACGACATGCAGCTGGAGGCGATGTACCAGGAGGTCATCCTGGACCACTACCGCAACCCCCACCACAAGGGGCTGCGGGAGCCGTTCGAGGGCGAGGCCCACCACGTCAACCCGACCTGCGGTGACGAGGTGACGCTGCGCGTCCACCTGGACGGCGAGGGCCAGGACGCCACGGTCGCCGACGTGTCGTATGACGCCATGGGCTGCTCGATCAGCCAGGCCAGCGCCTCGGTGATGTCGGACCTGATCATCGGAAAGTCCGTGAAGGAGGCGATGGCGGTCGGCGAGGAGTTCCTGGCGCTGATGCAGTCCCGCGGCCGGGACATCGAGCCGGACGAGGACGTCCTGGAGGACGCCATCGCCTTCGCCGGGGTCTCCAAGTACCCCGCCAGGATCAAATGCGCCCTGCTCGCCTGGATGGCGTGGAAGGACGCGACCGCACGCGCACTCGGAGAGGCATCATGACCGACACCCCCGCGACCACCGAGACCGCTCCGCAGGAGGAAGAGGTCCTGGAGGCGCTCAAGGACGTCGTCGACCCCGAGCTCGGCATCAACGTCGTCGACCTCGGCCTGGTCTACGGCGTGAACCTCGACGGCGGGACCGCCACCCTGGACATGACGCTCACCAGCGCCGCCTGCCCGCTCACCGACGTGATCGAGGACCAGGCCCACAGCGCGCTGGAGGGCCTGGTCCAGGACGTCAAGATCAACTGGGTCTGGCTGCCGCCGTGGGGCCCGGACAAGATCACCGACGACGGCCGCGACCAGCTGCGCGCCCTCGGCTTCAACGTCTGACGAACGCCCGGCGCCGGTGTGAGGCCGCGCCCCCGGCCGCGGGGGCGCGGCCTCACACATGTTCCCGGCCCCCGGTGTCCTTGGGCTTGGCTGGCCAGAGGGTGTGGGTGATCGGCCACAGCGACCAGATCGCGAGGACGCCGCCGAGGCGCGCGAGCCAGGCCAGCAGGGCCTGCGTGCGGTCGGGGTCGTCCACCAGGACGATCATCGCGCCGAGGAGGCCGCAGGCGATGGCGGTCGCCAGGGCGGCCTTGCCGAACTCGCGCCACTCGTAGCGGACGCGCGCCGCCCCGTACTTGGGCTTGCCGCGCGGCGGCGGGCCGCCGGCGAAGCGGTGCGCGAAGCGCTCGTCCGCCCAGCGGACCATGCTGTGCCCGAACGCGACCGAGTAGCCGAGGTAGGCGGCGGCCAGGCCGTGGCCGGTGCCGGCGGTGGCGCCGCCGTGCAGGTCGATGGCCGTGGCCGCCAGCAGCACCAGGTCGACCAGCGGGACGCACAGCAGCAGGGCCGCGCCGGTGCGGCGCAGGCGCAGCGGGTAGCGGGCGAGGAGCCCGGCGGCGAGGACGACTCAGAAGCCGATCTCGCAGCCGGCGATGACGGCGATGAGCACGTGTTCCATCGTGCCGGGGCGGCGGGTGCCGGATCGTCGTCGCCGGTGGGGTTTCGCGGGTCGTCCGAAGGATGTACGCGGCATCCTCATCCGGGTGGACGAGGCATGGGCGCGGGGATGCTGAGATGGGTCCGTGCACCGGATCCGACGGCTGACCACGCGCCAGGACGCCCTGATCGCCGTCGCGTCCCTCGCCGGCGGGCTGCTGATGCTCGCGGCGCACGGCTACTCGACGTGGGGGACCGACTGGGACCCGTCCCGCTGGGTCCGCCTCGTCCCGCTGCTCGGCCTGTGCGCGGCCATGCTGCTGCGCCGCACCGCGCCGCTCACCGGGCTCGCGCTCGCCACCCCGTTCAACTTCGCCGACGTGGCGTTCGGCCCCAGCATCGCCACCGCGATGATCTTCGGGGACGCCCTGTACGCGGCGAGCCTGTACGGGCGGCGCCGGACGGCGGAGTGGCTGCTCGGCGCGACCGCGGCCGCGTCGCTGCTGGTCGCCGCCGGGGCCGGGATCGGGCTGCGCGGCGTCGCGGTCGGCGTGGTGGCGGGCGCGGTCGCCGGGCTGGTCTGGGTGGCGCCGGTGCTGACCGCGATGGC
>NZ_JBFARO010000095.1:0-31000 GCF_040677125.1 Actinomadura sp. NPDC049382 | reverse complement strand
GGCGGCGGGGGCGGCGCTGGCGGCCCGGCGTCTCGGCCGCCGCGCCCTGCGCGCGGCCGAGCGGCGGCTGGAGCGCGAGACCCGGCGCCTCGTCGCGCGGGCCGAGCAGGCGGGCCCGCTCGGCAAGGCCGCGGTGGCCGGGGTCGCGGCGCTGCGGGACGGCAAGTCCCCGTTCCGCGCGCTGCTGAGCTTCGGCTGGACCGCCCTGAAGGAGACCCTCGCCCGCGTCTTCGGGCGCGGACGCGGACGGACGCCGACCAACATCGTCGAGCAGATCGACATCGGTGCGCCGCGCCGTCTCGTCTACGACCAGTGGACGCGGTTCCAGGACTACCCGTCCTTCATGAAGAAGGTCGTCAGCGTCGAGCAGGCCGACGAGACGAAGCTGAACTGGAAGGCGAAGATCTTCTGGTCGGCGCGGACGTGGGAGGCGTCGATCGTCGAGCAGGTCCCGGACGAGCACATCGTGTGGCGCTCGAAGGGGCCGAAGGGCCACGCGGACGGGGCCGTCAGCTTCCACGAGCTGACCCCGGACCTGACCCGCGTCCTGCTCGTCCTGGAGTACCGCCCCGCCGGCCTGTTCGAGCGGACCGGCAACCTCTGGCGCGCGCAGGGACGCCGGGCGCGGCTGGAGCTCAAGCACTTCCAACGCCACGTGATGACGCAGGCGCTCACCCGGCCCGACGAGGTCGAGGGCTGGCGCGGCGAGATCCGCGACGGCGAGACCGTCTCGTCCCCCACATGACCGATACCAAGTGATCAACATGAGTGAGGTAACACCATGGCACGCGGAATCCTGACGGGCCGGTCGCCCGTCGGACAGATCGCCAAACGGCTCCCGGGCGGGCGGCGGAGCAGCCGCGTCCCCGGCCTGGGCCGCATCGCCGGCAGCCTGCCGAAGGGCCTGCCGAAGAGCGTGCCCGGCGGGCGGACCGCCGGCACCGCGGGCGGCGTCCTGCTCGGCGCCGGCGCGGCCGTCGCCGCGAGCCGCGCCCTCGCCGGGCGCCGCGGCGAGCAGAGCGGCGACACGTCCGGGGCCGAGGAGAAGGAGAAGACGACGGCGAAGGCCAAGACCAAGGCCCCTGAGAAGAGCGAGAAGAGCGAGAAGGACGAGAAGAGCGGGCAGGGCGGCGGCGCGAACGAGAGCAGCAACGGGCAGGGCGTGCTCGGCCGGCTCAAGGACACCGTCGGCGGCGCGCTCCCCGGCGGGCAGGGCGACGACGACGCCAAGGACGACGGCGCCAAGGTCGGCGGTGGCGGCGGCGGTAAGAAGGTGAAGGTCACCAACATCGTCGAGCACATCGACATCGGTGCGCCGCGCCGTCTCGTCTACGACCAGTGGACGCGGTTCCAGGACTACCCGTCCTTCATGAAGAAGGTCATCAGCGTCGAGCAGGCCGACGAGACGAAGCTGAACTGGAAGGCGAAGATCTTCTGGTCGGCGCGGACGTGGGAGTCCACGATCGTCGAGCAGGTCCCGGACGAGCACGTCGTGTGGCGCTCCAAGGGCCCGAAGGGGCACGTGGACGGGACGGTCAGCTTCCACGAGCTGGCCCCGAACCTGACCCGCGTCCTGGTCGTCCTCGAATACCACCCGCAGGGCTTCATGGAGCGGACCGGCAACCTCTGGCGCGCGCAGGGGCGCCGGGCGCGGCTGGAGCTCAAGCACCTCCGCCGGCACGTGATGACGCAGTCGCTCACCCATGCCGACGAGATCGAGGGCTGGCGCGGCGAGATCCGCGACGGCGAGGTCGTCCGGACGCACGAGGACGCCGTCGAGGACGAGAAGTCCGAGAAGCCCAAGAAGTCGGAGAGCGCGGAGAAGAAGCCGGCCAGGGGCAAGAACGGCTCCGGCGCCAAGGCCAAGAGCGAGGACGCCGAGAAGGAGTACGAGGAGGTCTGACCCCCGGGACACGGGCCCCCGCGGCCGCCGCTCAGCGGATGAGCCGGGCCAGCTCGACGCGCGACCGGATCCCGAGCCGGGTGAAGACGTTGCGGAGATGGTGGTCGATCGTCCGCGGGCTGAGCAGCAGCCGCGCCGCGATCTCCCGGTTGGTGGCGCCCTCGGCCGCCATCCGGGCGATGTGCGCCTGCTGCGCGGTGAGCGTGCCGAACCCGCTCGCCGCGCGCGGGGCCGCGGTGCCGGGGGCCCGCGTGCCGCCCGTCCCCACCGTCCCCCGCTCGGGGACGGGCGGCACGGCCGCCGGGGGCGCGACCGCCTCCCCGGCGGCGCGCAGCTCCGCGCGGGCCTGCGCGGTCCACGGGGCGGCGCCGTACCGTTCGAAGATCCGCAGCGCGGCGCGCAGGTGGGCGCGGGCCGCGCGGGGCCGCCGGCCGCGCCGCAGCCGGTGCCCGAACAGCAGTTCCGTGCGGGCGAGGTCGAACACGGCGCCGGCGGCCTCGTGCAGCCGCAGCGCCTCGGTGAAGTGCTCCTCGGCGTCGGCGTCCCGCTCGGCGAGCAGGGCGCGGCAGCGGCGGTTGAGCGCCTCCCGGCCGGGAGCCGCATGCCGGCCGGCGGTGCCGATGCCCTCCGTCCAGGCACGGAAGCGCTCGTAGGCGCGGGCCGCCTCCTCGTGCTCGCCGGTGCGGACGAGCGCCTCGACCAGGTGCGGGACGGCGAACAGCCGCGCCGGGAGGTGGGCGAGCCCGGCGCCGCCCGGCAGCCGGAGCCGCGCGGCGGCGTCGGCGGGACGGTCCGCGGCGAGGTCCAGGCAGGCGGGCGCCCACGAGCCGAACGCGGCGGCGCGGGTGCGGCCGCGCAGGTCCGCGGTGCCGGTGAGCGGCGCCAGCCGCGCGTTCGCGGCGGCGGCGTCGCCGTTGAACGCGGCGGTGAGCGCGAGGGTGGCGAGCTGCTCGGCGGCGTGCCCGTGCAGCCGGGTGGCGCGGGCGAGACGCAGCCCGTCGTGGCAGGCGGCGATCGGCCCCGGCGGGTGCCCGAGCAGCGCCTCGCACCGTCCGGCGACGAGCAGCGCGTACGACTCGGCGGGCGCGTCGCCGAGGCGCCGGGCGGACGTGACGGCCTCGGCGGCGAGGACGCGGGTGCGCGGCGCGTCCCCGAGCGCGAACGCGGCCAGCGCCGCCCACACCAGCGCCGGCGGGTCGGGGATCCCCGCGCCGAGCCGGACGGCGGTACCGAGCCGGTCCACCGCCTCCTGATAGCGGCCGCGGACCATCGCCGCCATGCCGCCGAGGTGCGCCAGCATCAGCTCGCCGCGGACGTCCCCCGGCGGGGCGGGCAGCGACGCCGCCCGATCGGCGATCTCCAGGTAGGCGTGGGTGTCCCCGGCGGCGTCGGCGGCCTCGGCGGCCCACATCAGCGCGTCCAGCGCCGCCTCGGCGTCGGTCCCGGCGAGCCGTTCGGCCGCGTCCCGCAGCGCCGGCACCGCCGCCGCCGGGGTGCCCGCCGCGACCTCGATCTCGCCGCGCAGCAGGGTGGCGCGGGCGGCGCGCGTCCCGTCGCAGGCGGGCGGCCGGACCTGCCGGAGCATCGCGCGGGCCCGCCGGGACCGGCCGCTCGCCCAGGCGTCCCCGGCGGCGGCGAGAAACCGGTCGGTGCGGGCGCCGTGCTCGGCGGTGAGCGTCGCCGCCCGCTGCCAGAGCCGCCAGGAGTCGGCGTAGCGGCCCGCGCGGCGGCGGTCCGCCGCCGCGTCCGCCAGCTCGGCGGCGAGCGCGTCGTCGGGTTCGCCGGCGACGGCCGCGCGGTGCCACTGCCGCCGGGGCCGCTGCCAGTCCTGGACGAGGACCTCGGCGAGCAGCGCGTGCGCGTCCTGCCGCTCGGCGCGGGACGCGTCCGCCCACAGCGAGGACCGGACGAGCCGGTTGCGGACCGCGACGCCCTCGCCCTCGAACCGCAGCAGCCCCGAGTCGCGGGCGGCGTCGAGGTCGGCCGGTTCGATGCCGTCCAGCCGGGTCGCCCGCGCCAGCGTCGCGGCGCCGAGCCACTCCTCGGCCACCGCCATCAGCACGAGCCGCCGCGCGCCGGCGGGGAGCCGCAGGTGGCGGCGGCGGTAGCGGCCGCGCAGCGAACTCGCGGCGGGGAGCGCGCGCGGCGGCGGCGCCGCGCCGGACAGCTGCCCGGGCGTCAGCGCGGCGGCCAGCTCCCGGATCGCCAGGGGCCGCCCGCACGCCAGGTCGACGATCTCCTCGGCGAGGTCGCCGTCGCCGCCGGCCCCGCTCGCCGTGCGGTCGCCGCCCGCTCCGGCGTCGGCGCTCAGCGCGTCCTGGAGGACGCGGCGGCTCGCCTCCTCGGCGAGGGGCGCGAGGCGCAGCCGCGGGATCCCGGCCAGCGTGCTCGCGTCCCCGCCCGGGGCGGTGCGGTCGTCGCGGACGGCGAACAGCACCGCGACCGGCTCGTCCTGCACGCGGCGCGCCGCGAACGCCAGCACTTCGAGCGAGCCTTGGTCGAGCCGGTGCGCGTCGTCCGCCCAGCACAGCACCGGGCCCTGCCGCGCCGCCAGGCTCAGCAGCTCGCACACCGCCGTGTAGAGGACGAACGGCGCGGCGCTCGGCGCCCCGTCCATGATCGTGCCGAGCGCGCCGCGGTGCGCGGGCGGGAGCTGCGCGATCTCCGCCGCGAGCGGGCGCAGCAGCCGGTGCAGGCCCGCGTAGCGGACGTCCGTCTCCCCGGGGACGCCCGTGGTCCCGCACGTCCGGAAGCCTTCTCCGGCCCGGCGGACGGCCGCCTCCAGCAGGGCCGTCCGGCCGATGCCGGCGTCCCCGGCGAGGGTCAGGGCGCCGCCCTGCCCGCCGCGGGCCCGGTCGAGCATCGCCTCGATCGTCTGGATCTCGCGGTCGCGCCCGTGGAGTTCGGGCTGGGGGCGGGGGTGCGGGTGGGGCTGGTGCGGGTGGGGCTGGGGGTGCGGCTGGGGGTGGGTCATGCCGGTCCCTCCTCATCGGGGAACTGACCTCGGCCGGGCGCCGTAGGCGGCTCCTCTATTGGACGGGGTCTCAAAAGGGAAGGGGACCATAGGTGAGCACGGCCGCCCCCCGGCGGTCCAGAGCCCGCCTCCGTTTCGTGGCCACGGCGCAATCCGGACGTGCCCCCGTTGTGAGCCCGCACAGTCTGGACGTCCCGCGATGGCCCGCAGGCGCCCGCGATGGCACGATGAGGCCCCCGCGTTGTGCTGGAGGTGGCCCGCGATGACGGCAGGACGGTCCGCGACGGTGAACGGGACGGCGGACGGCACGGTGGCCGGGACGACCGGGACGGCGGCGCGGCGGCCCGATCCGGCCCGCCCGATGGACGCGGACCGCACCATCATGCGCAAGGCGGTGCTGCGGCTGTCGGACCGGCTGCCCGACCTCGCCGACCGGCTCACCGCCGAGATCTTGTCCGGCGACCGGGGCGACCGCGACGACGCGTTCCGGCACGACGTGTGGGAGATGTGCCACACCGGGCTCGGGCACGGCTTCAAGACGATCCTCGAACCGAGCCGGGGCCGCGCCGACCTCGACTGGGCGCGCCGCCTCGGGCAGCGCCGGGCGCACCAGGGGCAGCCCCTCGACCAGCTGCTGCGCTCCTACCGGCTCGCCGGGCGGGTGTTCTGGGAGGCGGTCGTCGAGGTCGTCGGGCAGAACGACCCCGAGAACGTCCCGGCGCTGATCCGGCAGGCGACCCGCACCTGGGACACCATCGACCAGCAGTCCGGCGCCGCCGCGGCCGCCTACCACCGCACCGAGCTGGCGCTGGCGCGGCGCAGCGAGGAGCGCGTCCAGGCGATCGTGGACGCGCTGCTGGACGGGCAGGGCGCCGACGGCGGGCTGCTCGCGACCGCGACGTCCGTCCTCGGGCTGCCCGCGACCGGCCGGTACGCGGTCGTGATGCTGGGCGCCGAGTGCGGCTTCGGGGACGGCGTGGACCGGCGCCCCGCCGACACCGGCGGGATGCGGTTCATCTGGCGGCTGCGCACCGACGCGCAGGTGGCGCTGGTCGCGCTCGGCGCCGCCGAGCTCGACGACCTCGTCGCCGCCGTCCGCCCCTACGCGCGCTCGCACGCCGGGGTGAGCCCGGTCGTCGGCTCGCTCGCCGAGCTGGGCGGCGCCCGCTGGTTCGCCGAGCTGGCGCTGCGGACGTGCCGCGGCCCCGGCAACCAGATCGCCCGGCTGGACCGCCGCCTCCCCGACGCGCTCGTGCTGTCCCAGCCGCGCCTCGCCGGCCGGCTCGGGCACGTCGCGCTCGGCGGCCTCGGCGACGTGGACCCCGGGTTCCGCGACGTGCTGCTGACGACGCTGGAGACCTGGCTGGAATGCGACGGCTCCGCGGCGCGCGCGGCCGACCGGCTGTTCTGCCACCGCAACACCGTCCTCAACCGGCTCCGCAAGATCGAGCAGCTCACCGGGCGGACGCTCACCCGCCCCGGCGACCTCGTCGAACTGTCCCTCGCGCTCAGCGCGCTGCGGCTGCACGGCGCGGAGGACGGCTCCGCCGACGGCGGCATGGCCGGGCCGCCCGTGCGGGGAGGCAACGGGCGGCCCGGCCGGTAGGGGAGCCCCGGGGGGACGGGGGCTAGGAGTTCGGGCAGGTGTCCCGGTACTCGGAGATGTTCAGGTCCGGGTTCGGGCCGGGGCACAGGAACTGGTCGTAGCGGGTGTCATTGTCGATGTACCGCTTGAGCCAGGAGATGCTGTACTTCGCGATCGTCGTGTTCGCGATGTTCGGCGCGAAGTGGCTGGCGCCGTTCAGCTCCAGGTACGCCTTCTCCGACGACGCCGGGATGCTCGTGTAGAACGGCTCGGAGTGCGAGGCGACGGGCGCGACCGTGTCCGCCTCCGCGCCGATGATCATCGTGGGGACGCGCACGTCCGAGAAGTTCTTCTGCAGGTCCCACGGGGTCAGCGGGATCGCGGCCTGCAGCTGCGGGCGCTCCTCGGCGGCCTCCAGCGTCCCGCCGCCGCCCATCGAGTGGCCCATCACGCCGAGCCGGGTCGCGTCGATCCGGGTCCGGACGCTGCTGCGCTCGGTGAGGTAGTCGAGCGCGGCCTCCAGCTGCCGGGCGCGGCTGCTCGGCTGGTCGAGCCGGGTGTTGGTGTCGATCGTGAAGATCACGAAGCCCTGGGAGGCCAGCCGCGGGCCGAGCCAGGCCATGCTGCTCTGGTCGGCGGTGAAGCCGGGCGCGACCGCCACCGCGCCGAACGTCCCCTCGGCGGTGCTGGTCGGGTAGTAGATCGTCCCGCCGCCGAAGCCGGTCACGCTCAGCGACGAAACGCTCGTCTGGGACGTCGCGAACGGGCCGCGCAGCGCCTCGATGCTCTGCACGGTCGGGGCGGGGCCGCGCTCGTAGGGGTTGTCGGCCGCCTGCGCGGCGGCCTGCGGGACGGTGAGTGCGCCGGCGGTGAGGGCCGCGGCGAGCAGCGCCTTCGCCGCCCGGCCGGGGGCGTGCCTGGGGATGGATCGCACGTCGCTTCGCTCCTGTTCGGGGGGAGGAGCCGGGAGCCGGCTCCCCGGAACGGGGCGGAGCCGGGGGACCGGCTCCAGGATGCGCACATTCTCGGCACGCCGCCGGGCCCCCGGCATCGGCGAAATCGCCGGTCATCCCGCGACGGCGGCCCTGGCCAGGCGGAAGCAGCCGAACGGGCGCAGCGCGTCGGCCCGCGATGAATGCGCCGTCACAATGTCGGCGCCGCGCGGCGGGCGAACGCTGTCAGCGCGCTGACAGCGATCTGCCAGGGCGGCGGCGGAGGCTCGGTCCCGGAAGGGAGAACGACATGATCGACGTACTCGTCATCGGAGCCGGCCCGACCGGCCTCACCCTCGCGGTCGACCTCGCCCGGCGCGGCGTCCGGTACCGCGTCATCGACCCCGGCACCCGCACCGGCTCGCGCGGCAAGGGCCTCCAGCCGCGGACGCTGGAGGTCTTCGACGACCTCGGGGTGATCGGCGCGGTCCGTGCGGCGGGCGCCGCGTACCCGCCGATCCGCGCCTACGCGGGCGGCGAGGTCGTGTGGGAGGGGCGGATGAGCGAGACGAAGGCCGCGACGGCCGCCGTCCCGTACCCGAACGTCCTGATGGTGCCGCAGTGGCGCACCGAGGCGATCCTGCACGACCGCCTGGCGGACCTCGGCGGCCGGGTGGAGCGGGGCGAACTCGCCGCGTTCACGCAGGACGCGGACGGGGTCACCGCCACCCTCGCGGACGGCGGCACCGTCCGCGCCGCGTACCTCGTCGGGGCCGACGGCGGCCGGAGCGACGTCCGCAAGACCCTCGGGATCGGCTTCGGCGGCGAGACCCGCGACGCGGAGCGCATGCTCATCGGCGACGTCCGGACCGCCGACCTCGACCGGGACCACTGGCACACCTGGGCCGACATGGCGACGCAGTCCGTGCGCGTCGGCCTGTGCCCCCTCGCCGGGACGGACGACTTCCAGTTCACCGCCCCGATCGCGCCGGACGCGAACCCGGAGCTCACCCTCGCCACCTACCAGAAGGCCCTGGAGGAGGCGTCCGGCCGCACCGACATCCGCCTGACCGACCTGACCTGGAGCTCGGTCTACCGGGTCAACATCCGGATGGCCGAACGCTTCCGCGCCGGCCGTGCCTTCCTGGTCGGCGACGCCGCCCACGTCCATTCCCCGGCGGGCGGGCAGGGCCTCAACACCGGCGTCCAGGACGCCTACAACCTCGGCTGGAAACTGGGGGCGGTCGTCAACGGCGCGCCCGCGTCCCTCCTGGACACCTACGAGGAGGAGCGGCTGCCCGTCGCCGCCGCAGTCCTCGGCATCAGCACGGCCCTGTACGAGAAGGCCGTCGAGGGGCAGGCGGACGCGCACCAGCGCGGCGAGGAGACGCAGCAGCTCCTCCTCGGCTACCCCGACAGCTCGCTCTCGGACGGCCCGCTCGGCGGCACCCGCGCCCCGGACGGCGTCCTGCACGACAGGGACGGCGCCCGGCACCGCGTGCACGACCTGCTCTGCGGCCCCCATCTGACCGTGCTCGCCTTCGACTCCTTCGATACGGGGTTCGCGTACCCCGGCGTCCGTGTCGTCACGATCGGCGAGGCGGGGGAGTACCAGGACCAGGACGGCGAAGTCCGCGCCGCGTACACCTCCGACGGTGCGGCGCTGACCCTGATCCGTCCGGACGGCTACATCGCCTGCACGGGCGACGCCGACACGATCCGCACCCGCCTGAGCGGCCTCAGCAGCACCACGGCGTAGCACGGCCGCATGGCCGGTCGGAATTCCGGTGGCGGGGGCGGGCTCGCGCGGCTCATAGGATCGTGGACCGAGCGTCCCCGCCGAGCGGAGCAGGTCCGACCCATGACGAATGCCGAGCAGCAAGACCCCTTGCGGGACGACCCGCTGGAGGCCGTCCGCGCGCTGCGGGCCGAGTTCGGCATCGACGCCCGGCGCATCGACCAGGTCGGCCGGCTGCTGGCGGCCGGCGACTTCCGCACCGTCGAGGAGGTCGTCGCGAGCACCGGGACGTCCCGGCGGACGGTCGAAGCGGTCTTCCGGGCCCTGGAACCCGACCTCGAAACGTCCGGCGACGGGCGGCGCATCGCGAAGCCGAACGCCGAGAAGTACCGCGGCGTGTTCGACGAGCGGGAGCCGTTCGGCGCCCGCGACCCGTGGGCGGAGTCCGCGCGCCGCGACCCGGCGGCCGTCGCCGCGGCGGAGGCGCTGATCGGCGCGGCGCCGCCGCCCGTGCAGGCGCTCGACCACGTCCCCGCCACCGCCGAGACCGTGGTCAAGCGCGCCCGGTTCATGCTGGACGGCTTCGACCCGACCGGCGCGCACGTCCTCTTCGTCGGCGACCACGACCTGACCTCGCTCGGCCTCTTCCTGGCGGGCGGGGCGCCGGGCCTGCGGGCGAGCGTCGTGGACGTCGACGAGCGGCTGCTGGAGTTCGTCGACACGGAGGCGGCGCGGCGCGGCTGGGACGTCCGCTGCCACTTCGCCGACCTGCGGCTCGGGCTGCCCGCCGTGCTGCGCGAGTCCGCCGACCTGGTGTTCACCGACCCGCCGTACACGCCGGACGGCGTCCAGCTGTTCGTGGCGCGCGGGCTGCAGGGCCTCCGCGACCACCGCAACGGCCGGGTGCTGCTGGCCTACGGGTACGGGGAGCGGCAGCCGGCGCTGGGGCTCGCCGTCCAGAAGGCGCTGAACCCGCTCCACCTCGCCTACGAGGCGATGCTGCCGAACTTCAACCGGTACGTCGGCGCCCAGGCGGTCGGCAGCGCCGCCGCGCTGTACGTCCTGCGCCCCACCCGGCGGACCGAGGCCGCCGCCAGGACCATCGCCGACGACCCCCGCACCGCCATGTACACCCACGGGGCCCAGTCGGTCGAGGCGGGCGGCGGCCTGGACGGCGAGTCGGCCGCCCGCGTCCTCGAACTCGGCGCGGACCCCGGAGAGAAGATCCTCCTCGCCGGTGCCGACTGGCCGAAGGACGCCCCCGGCCGGCGGGTCGCGCTGCCCGCACTCCTCGGCGCGCCGCTGCCCAGGAACCTGCAAGACCACGGCACCGTCCTGGTCAACCTGTATCCGGGGTTCGGCGCGTCGGCGGTGCGGGCGCTGCTGGCCGCCAACGCGCTGAAGGCCGGGCTCGTCTGCCGCGACGACCTGCCCTTCCTCAAGGACGCGGCGGGGCAGCGCGCGTTCGCCCGCCTCATCGGGCCCAAGTACCGGATCGTCCGGTGGCTGCGCGGCACCCCAGGCCCCGGGCAGGCCCTCGTCCTCGCGGAGAGGACCCGGCCGGACGAGCGGTCCGGCGCGGCGCACGTCCTCGGCTTCCTGTACGCGCGGGCGCACGGAAAGCTCGGCAACGCCTGGCGCGAAGGGCTCATCGCACTCCGGAAGTCCACCGGCGGGACGCTCACCAAGGGCGAGGCCCGCGCCGCGATCGAAGCGTCCGCGAGCCGCCCGGAACTGCTGGACCGGTCGCTCATGGACCTGCCGCTGCACCTCTTCGCCACCCTCGAACAGGACGTCGAGCGCTCAATCGCGGCCCTGCCCGCCTGACCCCGTCCTGGCTGGGACGGGCCGGCTCCTGCGGCGCGTCAGGCGCGGGTTCTGACCGTTCCGCCGTTGGTGAGGAGGACCTGGCCGACGAGCATGGGCAGCCGCTCGTCGGCGAGGAAGGCGACCGCCGCCGCGATCTCGTCGGGCGTCGCGATGCGGCCCAGCGGCACGCGCGCCTCCTCGCGGGCGCGGAAGTCCTCGTCCGCCACCGCGCTCCGCTCCGCGATGTCCACCAGCCACGGCGTGTCGATCACGCTCGGCGCGACCGCGTTCACCGCGATGCCGAGCGGCGCCAGTTCCCGGCCGAGCGCCTTGGTGAGCGCGATGATCCCGGCCTTCGCGGCGGAGCAGGCGGTCGCCTCGGGCCGGCCGATCAGGCCGCTCTCGGCCGCGACCAGCACCATCCGGCCGCCGCCGCGCTCCACCATCCCCGGCATGACGGCCTGCGCGCACGCGAACGTCCCGCCGAGGTCGACGTCGATGACCTGCCACCAGTCGTCCGGGTCGTGCTCGGCGAGCGGGCCCGCGGTGACGTGCGCGGCGGCGGTGACGAGGATGCCGATGTCGGTGCCGGTCTGCCGCTCGACCTCCCCGACCATCGCGGCGACCGCGTCCGGGTCGGCGACGTCGGCGGGCACGGCGACGCCGTCCAGTTCGGCGGCGAGCGCCGCCACGTCCCGGTCCGGGCGGTCGTTGAGCGCGACGCGGTGGCCGCCCGCCGCGAGCCGCCGCGCGACCGCCGAGCCGAGCCCGCCGGCCGCCCCCGTCACCAGTGCGACCGCCATCAGATCACCGCCCCCGAGTTGGGGGAGAGGACCTCCCCGGCGCAGAACGTCCCCTCCTCGACCAGGTACGCGCCGGCGAACGCGACCTCCTCCGCCGTCGTGAGCCGCCCGGTGGGCAGCGTCTGCAGGAACGCGGGCCGCCGCCAGGGCGAGTCGGGCCGCAGCAGCGGCGTGTCGGTCGGGCCGGGCGCGAGCGCGTTCACCCGCACCCCGGACGGCGCCAGCTCCGCCGCCAGCGACCGGACGAGCCCGATCATCGTGCCCTTGGCCGCGATGTAGTGGGCCTCGCCGTCCCCGCCGCCGATGGCCAGCGCGGACGAGACCGCGACCACGGCGCCGCGTCCTCGCTCCACCATCCCCGGTGTCACGGCCCGGCACACGTTCACGAGGCCGCCCAGATGGACCCGCAGCATCCGCTGCCAGTCCGGCCAGGCGATGTCGGACACCGGGACGATCGTGTAGTGCCCGGCCGCGCAGACCGCGGCCTCGATCGGGCCCATCTCGCGCTCGATCCGCCGGACGGCGGCGTGCACCTGCTCCGGGACGGCCACGTCGACGCCCACGCTGTGGTCGGGGTCCGCCGCCGGGACGAGGTCCAGGCCCGCCGTCCGCCAGCCGCGGCCGGCCAGCTCGCGCACCATCGCGGAGCCGATCCCGCCGGCCGCGCCGGCGACGAGTGCGACGCGCTCGCGCATCAAGATCACCTCGAATCACTCCGAAGTTTCCAGGCAAACCCGACATGGCCGTGAGTGGCAAGGGTGCCGGAGTTCTCTTGGCCGAACGCACGACGCCACGCCCGGACCGTCGTGCCCTTCTCCAACGCACGGTCTTCCCCAAATCACGGTCACGGGCCTCGGCGGTCCCGCGCCCGGGTGAGAGGGTGGGGGCTGTGACCAGCGATTCCGCAGTGCCGTACGGCACCGTCCGGCAGCTCCTGGAAGTGCCGAGGTTCCGGCTGCGCCTGGTCGCCGGGGAGGGCGGCCTCGACCGGCCGGTCCGCTGGGCGCACTCCACCGAGCTGCTCGACCCCGGGCCCTACCTGCGCGGCGGCGAGATCGTCCTGACGGCCGGCGCGTCGCTGCGGGACCCGGGCGCCTGCGCCGCGTTCGCCGAGTCCGTCAAGGCGGGCCGGGCGAGCGTGATCGGCTACGGCGTCGGCGACGTGACCGACGAGGTCCCGGCGGCGCTGCGGGACGCCTGCGCCCGGCTCGGCCTGCCGCTGGTCGAGGTGCCCGCCGAGGTGCCGTTCGTCAGCTTCACCGAGTGGTTCGCCGAGCGGGACGCCTCCACCCGCGACGAGCGGTACGAGCGGGAGGAGACGGGCCGGCTGCTGCGCATGATCCGGCAGGGCCACGCGTCCGCCGAGGTGCTGCGCGAGCGGATCGACGACGCGGGCCTCGACCCGGCCGCGCTGCTGGTGATCGCGATGGACGGCGGCGACGAGGAGCTGCCCGGCGTCCTCGGCCTGGACGACGGCACGGCGCTGCTCATCACCAACGACGCGCACGCCTGGTCCGAGCCCGCCGGCATCGGCAGCCCCGGGCCGCTCGACCACCTGCCGGTGTCGCTCGCCGAGAGCCTCGCCGCGCTGGACGCGGCGCGGCGGAGCGGCGGCGTGGTGCAGGCCTCCGACCTCGCCACCTTCCGGGCGCTGCTCGGCCGGCTCGAACACGACCAGCTGACCCCGTTCGTCGAGCAGATCGCCCGCCCGCTGAGGGAGTACGACACCGCGCACGGCACCCGGCTGATCGAGACGCTCCGCACCTTCCTCGACATGGGCGGCGCGGTCGGCGCCACGTCCCGCGCCCTGTTCCTGCACCCGAACACGCTCCGCCACCGGCTGGCCCGCATCGAGTCCCTCACCGGCCGCGACCCCCTCCAGTTCGAGGACCGCGTGGCCCTGGCGATAGCGGTCTGGGCCACCCGCTGACACGTACGCGTGCGGGAGCGGGACGGGTGTTTCCGGGGACGGTTTTCTGGCGTGCCATCGGTTTTTGCGAGGCCATTCTGGGGGCTGATCCGAGGTGGCGGATTTCGTGGGTGTTGCGCGCTTTTCCGGGCGGCGGGCAAGAGGGCACTTGAATGAGACCTCCGTCGCGGATGCAGGCTGGATCCGGGTCTCGGCGGCCGCGTTTCTCGCTGCCTCCTTCATAGGACGGGCGAGGGTGAGGGCGGGCCGTAGATCTTCGCGGGGGGATCGAAAGGCAATAAAAGGTACATATCCCGCCGAATTGGGTGCGCCGGCGGGTGTGAACGCCGTTCGGTGCGGACAGGGGAGGCGGCCGCCACGCCGATGATCGGCGCGGCGGCGGAGGCGCGGGGATTGCGGCAGAAGATTTCCCTTGGCTCACTTCAGCCCCGTCCGTAGGTTTCGGTACCGCGACCTCCCGGTTCTGCTCGGCGCGAGGCCGTCGGTAATGTCCCGAACGCGAATGCGGACAGGACCTAATTTCGCGTTTCTGGCCGCTCCGGGACGGACGGGTCTAGGTTTGCGGGAGGCGTTCGCAGCGCATGGAGCCGTCGCCCCCGAAGGAGCGTCTGACGATGACGGATGCGACCAGCGGCCCGGACCAGGGGCCGGAGACGAAGATCAACACCGATGTCCCGCAGTCCGCCCGGATCTGGAACTACTGGCTCGGCGGCACCGACAACTACGAGATCGACCGGATCGCCGGCGACCAGTACGTCGAGCTCTATCCGGGAATCGTGCCGATCGCCCGCGCCGGCCGCTACTTCATGGACCGCGCGATCGGGTTCCTCGCCCGCGAACGCGGCATCCGCCAGTTCATGGACTGCGGCACCGGGCTCCCGACCGTCGACAACACCCACGAGATGGCCCAGCGCGCCGCCCCGGACGCGCGGGTCGTCTACGTCGACAACGACCCGCTCGTCCTCGCGCACGCCCGCGCCCTGCTGACCGGCACGGCCGAGGGCCGCACGTCCTACATCGACTGCGACCTGCACGACCCGAAGACGATCATGGCCAAGGCGGCGGAGATCCTCGACCTGTCGCGGCCGGTCGGGCTGCTGCTGATCGGGGTGATGGGGCACATCGTCGACCCCGAGGAGGCGTACGGCGTGGTCCGCGGGCTGGTGGAGCCGCTGGCGTCCGGCAGCTACCTCATCCTGCACGACTCCACCGACCAGAACGCGGCGTTCAACGCCGCGCAGCGCGCCTACGACGAGACCGGCGCCATCCCGTTCCGGCTGCGCAGCCCGGACTTCATCCGCGCCTACTTCGACGGGCTGGAGATCGAGGAGCCGGGGCTCGTGACGAGCGGCGCGTGGCGGCCCGAGGTGCCGGGGCTGGAAACCGAAGATCTTCCGACCCTGTGCGCGGTGGCGCGGAAACCCTGACGCCGAGGGGAGGTCGCACACCGTCTCCTTCCCGCCGCACTGCGTGAAGCTATAGTGAGGGCGGCCGTCAAAGCCGATCCCCCCGATGGGAGTCCCCTTGGCCTCCGTCACGAGCACCGGCGCCACGAGCACCGGCAGCACGAGCACCGGCAGCACGGGCACCGCCGCCACGAGCACCGGCGGCAGGCAGTCGGCGCGAACGCGGGCGGCCCGCCCCTGGGGGGACCCGCTCGTCCCCCGGATGCTGCTCGGCAGGCGGCTGCGCGAACTGCGCGACCGGTCCGGGCTCTCGCGGCGGGACGCGGGCCGGCTGCTGAACGCGTCCGAATCGAAGATCGGCCGCCTGGAGACGGGCAGGACGGGCAGCCGGTCGCGCGAGGTCGCCCGGCTGCTGGCCGGCTACGGCGCCGAGGAGGACGAGCGCACGACCCTGCTCGCCCTCGCCGAGCAGACGACGGCGCGCGCCTGGTGGCAGGACGACGCCGACATCCTCCCGTCCTGGGTGCGGCCGTACCTGAGCGCCGAGCAGGCCGCGAAGCTGGTCCGCACCTTCGAGGCCCAGTACGTGCCCGGCCTGCTGCAGACCGAGGCGTACGCCCGCGCGGTGATCGGCCGGGGCGCCCCCGCGGACGAGGTCGAGCGGCGGGTGGAGTTCCGGATGCGGCGGCAGCGCGTGCTGCGCCGCCGCCCGCGCCCGCTGAACCTGTGGATCGTCCTGGACGAGCAGGCGCTGTGGCGCCCGATCGGCGGCCCGGAGATCATGCGCGGCCAGATCCGGCACATCATCGAGCTGTGCCGGCGGCCGAACGTCACCGTGCAGATCGCGCCGGTCGGCATCAGCGGCCGGATCAAGGGCGACGGGCCGCTCACCCTGGTCCGGTTCCCGCAGCAGGGCCTCCAGGACATGGTCTACCTCGAACGCGCCGACCGCGCCCTGTACCCGACGCGGCGCGCGGAGATCGAGCGGCACTGGCACGACTTCAACACGCTGGTGACCGAGGCGGCGCCGCCCGAGCGGACGCCGTGGATGCTCGCCGACCTGCTCGCCACCTTCTGACACCGCGCACCGATTCGGCCGCGGCGCTCACCGGACCGGCCGGGTCCGCGGCGCCGGTCCGCGCGCGGTCGCGCGCATTGAACTAGGCCGCCATGGGCTCGCGCTGTCATGAAGTTACGCGAACATGAACATCCCGAGTTGAGCCTCCGGGATAGACGCATGACTCAACTCAAGTCCAACATAACGGAATGGGAAAAAGTGCTGACCA
Organism: Actinomadura sp. NPDC049382; assembly: GCF_040677125.1. NCBI lineage: Bacteria > Bacillati > Actinomycetota > Actinomycetes > Streptosporangiales > Thermomonosporaceae > Actinomadura > Actinomadura sp. NPDC049382. Next base: position 14,634 of record NZ_JBFARO010000095.1, on the reverse strand, counting down.
GGGGTGATCTCCGGGCCGGGCGCGCATATATTCCCGGGTGACCACTTCCGGCCCCACTTCACGAATCCCGCATATTCGCGGGTCGCCCGGGGCGGTTCGGGGACGTACGTCACAGGGGCCTCACGATGGTCCATGTTTACCGGGCCATCGCCCGGATATCGGGCATCGATGAACGCCCCGCGCCGCCGCCGCCCCGAAGGAACGCCATGTCCGTCAGCGAGCGTTTGTGGAACGAGACCGAGGAACGCCGCACCCGCCTCGAACTCCAATCCCGGGAGAACTTCCCGGTCGCCACCCGCCTGCTCCCCGCGCGCCACCGCGAGCATCTGCTGAACGTGTACGGCTACGCCCGGCTGGTCGACGACATCGGGGACGAGGCGCCGCCGGGCGAGCGCGCCGGGCTGCTCGACCTCGTCGAGGACGACCTCGACCGCGTCTACGCGGGCGAGCGGGCGGAACTGCCCGTCCTGCGCGACCTGTCCCGCACCATCACCGCGTGCCGCATCCCGGCGGAGCCGTTCCGCCGCCTCCTGGAGGCCAACCGCCGCGACCAGGAGGTCGCCCGGTACGCGACGTTCGACGACCTGCTCGGCTACTGCGCCTACTCCGCCGACCCGGTCGGGCGCATCGTCCTGCACGTGTTCGGCGCCGCCACCCCGGACCGGGTCCGGCTGTCGGACAAGGTCTGCACCGCGCTGCAGATCATCGAGCACTGCCAGGACGTCGGCGAGGACCACCGCAACGGCCGGATCTACCTGCCGGAGGACGACCTCCGGCGGTTCGGCTGCACCGAGGACGACCTGACCGCCGCGGTCACGCCCACCCGGCTGCGCGGCGTGGTCGCACTCCAGGCCAAGCGCGCGGCGGGCCTGCTGGACGAGGGCGCCGCCCTCACCGGCCGGCTCCGCGGGTTCGCGCGCGTCGCCGTCGCCGGATACGTCGCGGGCGGTCTCGCCGCCCTCGCCGCGCTGGAGCGCGGCGCCTACGACGTGCTGGGGAGCGCCTCACCGCCGAGGAAGGCGCGACTGCTGGCCGAGTGGTCGCGGACACTGGGAAGGAGATAGGCAGATGGACGCACCGAGCGCCTATCGGCACTGCGAGAACATCGTGCGCACGCAGGCGCGCAACTTCTCGTACGGGATCCGGCTGCTTCCCCCGCCGAAGCGCCGCGCGCTGAGCGCCGTGTACGCGTTCGCCCGCCGCATCGACGACATCGGCGACGACCACGACGCGCCGCCCGCGACCCGGCTGGCACGGCTCGCCGCGGAGCGCGAGCGCCTCGCCGACGCCGCCGCGCACCCGTCCGACCCGGTGCTGGTCGCGCTGTCGGACGCCGCGCGCCGGTACCCGATCCCGCTGGAGGCGTTCGGGGAGCTGATCGACGGCTGCGAGGCCGACGTCCGCGGCGCGACCTATGACACCTTCGACGACCTGCTCTGGTACTGCCGGTGCGTCGCGGGGGCCGTCGGCCGGCTGTCGCTCGGCGTGTTCGGCACGTCCGACCCGGACACCGCGGTGCCGCGCGCCGACGCGCTCGGCGTCGCGCTGCAGCTGACGAACATCCTGCGGGACGTCCGCGAGGACGGGCTGAGCGGCCGCGTCTACCTGCCCGCCAAGGACCTCGTCCGGTTCGGCTGCACGCTGGAGCGGGACGGGTCGGGCCGGTTGACCGACGACCCGGGGCGGCTGGCGGGCCTCATCCGGTTCGAGGCGAACCGGGCGGAGGAGTGGTACGCGACGGGGTTGCAGCTGCTGCCAATGCTCGACCGGCGCAGCTCCGCGTGTGCCGGGGCGATGGCGGGCATCTACCGGCACCTGCTGCGGCGCATCAAGGCAGCTCCGCTGACCGCGCTCGACACCCGCACCTCGCTGCCGACGTGGGAGAAGGCCGCCGTGTCGGCGATGGCGATGTCGGGAGTCCACCGATGAGCTCGGCCGGGGGGCCGGGGGAGGTCGCCATCGTCGGCGGCGGTCTCGCCGGGGTGACGACCGCGCTGGCGCTCCAAGAAACAGGTATACGGACGACCGTCTATGAGGCGCGGCCCAGGCTGGGCGGCGCCACGCACTCCTTCACGCGCGACGGGCTGACGGTCGACAACGGGCAGCACATCTTCCTGAAGTGCTGCTCGGCGTACCAGGGGCTGCTCGGCAGGCTGGGGGCGGCCGACCGCGTCCGCGTCCAGGACCGCTTCGACGTCCGCGTCCTCACCCCCGGCGGCGCCGGCGGGCGGTTGCGCCGCGCCAAGGCGCCGGGTCCGCTGCACCTGGTGCCCGCGCTCGCCGGGTACAAACTGCTGCCGCCCGCCGACCGGCTCCGCGCCGTCCGGGCGTCGCTCGCGCTCGACCGGCTCGACCCGGACGACCCGGCGCACGACCGCACCACCATGGGCGCCTGGCTCGCCCGCCACGGCCAGCGGCCCCAGGCCCGCGACGCGCTCTGGGACCTGTTCGTCACGGCCGCGCTCAACATCCGGCTGGACGAGGCCGCCCTCGGCCCCGCCGCGATGGTGTGCCAGACCGCGCTTCTCGGCCGGTCCGACGCCGCCGACATCGGGGTGCCGACGATCCCGCTCGGCGACCTGCACGGCACGGTCGCGGCGGCGAAGATCGAGCGGGGCGGCGGCCGGATCGAGCTGGGCGCGAAGGTCACGGCCGTCGACGCCGGGCCGAAGCTGGTCGTGAACGGCTCCCCGGTGAGCGCGGACGCCGTCGTGATGGCGGTGCCGCACCGGGCGGCGTCGACGCTCGTCCCGGCGGAGGCGTCCCCCGAGCGGGCGGAGTGGGACGGCCTCGGCTCCAGCCCCATCGTCAACGTCCACGTCGTCTACGACCGGCCGGTGCTGCGCGCCGACGGCGGGGACGAGCCGTTCGTCGCGGCGGTCGGCTCGCCCGTGCAGTGGGTGTTCGACCGCACCGCGGTGAGCGGCCTGACCGGCGGCGGCGAGTACCTCGCGGTGTCGGTCTCGGCGGCCGACCGCTGGATCGACACCCCCACCGCCGAGCTGCGCGCGGTGTACCTCGCCGAGCTGGAGCGGCTGTTCCCGGCCGCCCGCCGGGCCCGCGTCACCGACTTCTTCGTGACGCGGGAACGGCACGCCACTTTCCGCCAGAGCCCCGGCACCGGCGCGCTGCGTCCCGCGTCCGCGACCCGGCTGCCGTGGCTCTTCCTCGCCGGCGCGTGGACGGACACGGGCTGGCCCGACACGATGGAGGGAGCCGTGCGAAGCGGCCTCACCGCCGCCCGCCTCGTCCGGCGGCACCTGAACCGGGTGCGCAGCGACGGGGTGAGCGGACCATGACCACCGTCCCGACCTCGATCACCGACGGGCGCGCGCTCGTCGACGACGCGATGCGCGCCGCCGCGGAGCGGCTCGACCCGTGGACCCGCCGCGTCGTCGCCTACCACCTCGGCTGGACCGACGAGCACGGCCGCCCGGCCGCCGCCGGCGGCAAGGCGCTGCGCCCCGCGCTGGCGCTGCTGTCCGCGCGGGCCGCCGGGGCGCCCCCGGAGACGGCGCTGCCGGGCGCGGTCGCCGTGGAGTTCGTGCACGCGTTCTCGCTGCTGCACGACGACATCATGGACGGCGACCGCACCCGCCGGCACCGGCCCGCCGCGTGGACGGTGTTCGGCCCGTCCGCCGCGATCCTCGGCGGCGACGCGCTCCTCGCGCTGTCGGAGGAACTGCTGCTCGACCAGCAGACGCGCGGCGCCCACTGGGCGGCGCGCGCGCTGACCGCCGCCACGCAGCGGCTCATCTCCGGGCAGGCGTACGACCTCGGCTTCGAGCAGCGCGCCGACGTCACGCTCGACGAGGTCGTCGCGATGGCCGCCGACAAGACGGGCGCGCTGCTGGCCTGCGCCTGCTCGATCGGCGCGATGCTCGGCGAGGGGCCGACGCCGCTCGTCACCGGGCTGACCGGGTTCGGCGCCGAGATGGGCCTCGCGTTCCAGCTCGTGGACGACCTGCTCGGCATCTGGGGCAGCCCGGAGACGACCGGCAAGCCCGTCCTGTCCGACCTGCGGGCGCGCAAGAAGTCGCTGCCGGTGGTGTACGCGCTGAACGCGGGGACGCCGGAGTCCGCCCGGCTCGCCGAGCTGTACGGCAAGCCGGACCAGCCGTCCGAGGACGCCCTGCGCGAGATGGCGCGGCTGGTCGAGGCCGCCGGCGGGCGCGACTGGGCGTCCGCCGAGGCCGACCGGCGCATCGCCGCCGCGCAGCGGCACCTCGACGAGTCCGGCGTGGACGGGCTCGCCGCCGCCGAGTTCCGCGACATCGCCCTGTTCGTCACCTCCCGGGACCACTGAGCCCGCCGGGAGCACTGGACCCGGCAGGCCACCGAGCCCGGCCGTCCCGGCGCGGACGGCCACCCCGTGCGAGAAGGAGATCGCCGAATGACCACGACGGAAGCTCCGGGGCTCACCGGCGCGGCGGCCGCGGCCGTCGACGCGGCCCGCGGCCACCTGCTCGGCCTGCAGTCGCCGGAGGGCTGGTGGAAGGCCGAGCTGGAGACGAACGTCACCATGGACGCCGAGGACCTGCTGCTCCGCCAGTTCCTCGGCATCCGCTCCGAGGCGGAGACGAAGGACGCGGCGCGCTGGATCCGCGCGCAGCAGCGCGAGGACGGCACGTGGGCGAACTTCCACGGCGGCCCCGCCGACCTGTCCACCACGATCGAGGCGTACGTCGCGCTGCGGCTCGCCGGCGACCCGGTCGACGCCGACCACATGCGCCGCGCGGCCAAGTTCGCGCGGGACGCGGGCGGCATCGAGGGCAGCCGCGTGTTCACCCGGATCTGGCTGGCGCTGTTCGGCCAGTGGTCGTGGGACGACCTGCCCGTCATGCCGCCGGAGCTGATGTTCCTGCCGAGCCGGGTCCCGCTGAACGTCTACGACTGGGCGTGCTGGGCGCGGCAGACGATCGTCCCGCTGACGATCCTCGGGTCGCTGCGGCCCGTCCGGGACCTGCCGGTCGACCTCGCGGAACTGCGCGCCGGGACGGTGCCGCCGAAGGACGCGAAGGGCTGGGGGCGGGCGTTCAACGCGCTCGACCGCGTCCTGCACGTGTACGAGAAGCGGCCGGTGCGGCCGCTGCGCACCGCCGCGATGCGCCGCGCCGCCGACTGGATCATCGCCCGGCAGGAGGCCGACGGCTGCTGGGGCGGGATCCAGCCGCCCTGGGTGTACTCGCTGATGGCGCTGAACGTCCTCGGCTACGACCTCGACCACCCGGTCATCAAGCGGGGCCTGGACGGCCTGGAGCGGTTCACCATCCGGGACGAGAAGGGCCGCCGGCTGGAGGCGTGCCAGTCGCCGGTCTGGGACACCGTCCTCGCGATGAACGCGCTCGGCGACGCCGGCGCCGCGCCCGACGACCCGGCGCTGGTGCGCGCGGCGCACTGGGTGCTCGGGGAGGAGGTGCGCGGGCCGGGGGACTGGTCGGTGCGCCGGCCCGGCCTGCCGCCGGGCGGGTGGGCGTTCGAGTTCGACAACGACGTCTACCCCGACACCGACGACACCGCCGAGGCGATCCTCGCGCTGCGCCGGACGTCGCTGCCGGAGGCGGACGCGCCGATCGAGCGGGCCGTCCGGTGGCTGAACGGCATGGCGTCGCGGGACGGCGGCTACGGCGCGTTCGACGCCGACAACACCCGCGAGCTGTGCACGAAGCTGCCGTTCTGCGACTTCGGCGCCGTCATCGACCCGCCGTCCGCCGACGTCACCGCCCACGTCGTCGAGGCGCTCGCCAAGGAGGGCCTCGCCGAGACGACCGTGGTGAAGCGCGCGGTGGTGTGGCTGCTGAAGGCGCAGGAGGAGGACGGCTCCTGGTTCGGGCGCTGGGGCGCCAACCACGTGTACGGGACGGGCGGCGTGGTGCCCGCGCTCATCGCCGCCGGGGTCCGCCCGGAGAAGCCCGCGATCCGCCGCGCCGTCGCCTGGCTGGAGCAGCACCAGAACGAGGACGGCGGCTGGGGCGAGGACCTGCGCTCCTACGACGACCCGTCCTGGATCGGGCGCGGCGAGTCGACCCCGTCGCAGACGGCGTGGGCGCTGCTGGCGCTGCTCGCCGCCGGTGAGCGCTCCGCGGCGGTGGACGCGGGCGTCCGGTGGCTGGTGGAGAACCAGCGGCCGGACGGCAACTGGGACGAGGACAACTTCACCGGCACCGGGTTCCCCGGCGACTTCTACATCAACTACCACCTGTACCGGCTGGTGTTCCCGATCAGCGCTCTCGGCCGCTACCTGGACGGCTCCTCATGACACGGCTCGTCGGGCGGGTCGACGTCGAGGAGCACACGGTCACGGTGGAGACGACCGAGTTCACCCTGCCAAAGGAGGTCCGGACACAATGAGCATGCCGCTTCGCCAGAGTCTTCGCATCGGGGGCTACATCCTCCGCAACAAGCTGCGCGGCAGGGAGAAGTTCCCGCTGATCGTGGAGCTGGAGCCGCTGTTCGCCTGCAACCTCGCCTGCGCCGGCTGCGGGAAGATCCAGCATCCCGCCGACACGCTGAAGCGGCGGATGCCGGTCGAGCAGGCCGTCGCCGCCATCGAGGAGTGCGGGGCGCCGATGGTGTCCATCGCGGGCGGCGAGCCGCTCATGCACCCGCAGATCGACGAGCTGGTCGGCGAGCTCGTGAAGCGCAAGAAGTTCGTCTTCCTGTGCACCAACGCGCTGCTGATCCCGCGGAAGCTCGACAAGTTCAAGCCGTCGCCGTACTTCGCGTGGGCCGTCCACATCGACGGTCTGCAGGAGCGCCACGACGCGTCCGTCTGCAAGGACGGCGTGTTCGAGGACGCGGTGGCCGCCATCAAGGAGTGCAAGCGGCGCGGGTTCCGCGTCACGACGAACACGACGTTCTTCAACACCGACACCCCGCAGACCGTCATCGAGGTGATGAACTACCTCAACGACGACCTCAAGGTCGACGAGATGATGATCTCGCCGGGGTACGCCTACGACAAGGCGCCCGACCAGGAGCACTTCCTGGGCGTCCAGGAGACCCGCGAGCTGTTCCGCAAGGCGTTCGCGGACGGCAACCGCAAGCGCTGGCGGCTCAACCACTCGCCGCTGTTCCTGGACTTCCTGGAGGGCAAGGTCGACTTCCCGTGCACGGCCTGGGCGATCCCGTCCTACTCGCTGTTCGGGTGGCAGCGCCCCTGCTACCTGATGTCGGACGGCTACGCGCAGACGTACCAGGAACTGCTGGACGAGACCGACTGGGACTCCTACGGCCGGGGGCGCGACCCGCGCTGCGCGAACTGCATGGCCCACTGCGGGTACGAGCCGACGGCGGTCATGGCCACGGTCGGTTCGCTGAAGGAGTCGATCAGGGCGATGCGCGACACCTGACCGAAAAGCCCGGAGAGTGGGGATTTCGGCCCACTCTCCGGGCGTAACGATCTACGATGGCGGCATGGCTGACGAGTGGCCTCCGGCCGAGCTGGACTTCGACAAGCCCACCATCGCGCGCGCCTACGACGCGCTCCTCGGCGGCAAGGACAACTTCGCCGCCGACCGCGCGCTGGCCGACCAGACGGCCGCGCTGATCCCGGGCCTGCGCGAATCCGCGGTCGAGAACCGCAAGGTGCTCGTCCGGGGCGTCCGCTACCTGGCGCGGGAAGCCGGCATGGACCAGTTCCTCGACCTCGGCAGCGGGCTGCCCACGGTCGAGAACACCCACGAGGTCGCCCAGCGCGAGAACCCGGACGCCCGCGTCGTCTACGTCGACATCGACCCGCTGGTCTCCGTCCACGGGCGGGCGATCCTGGCCAACAACGACGCCACGCGGGTGATGGTCGGCGACGTCCGCGACCCGGCGGCCGTCCTGTCGGACCCCGTCGTCGACGGCTTCATCGACTTCTCCCGCCCGGCCGTCGTCATGATGGTCGGGATGCTGCACTACCTGTCGCCGGACGTGGTGGACGGCGTCGTCGCCGCCTACCGCGACGTCCTGGCGCCCGGCAGCCACCTGTTCATGACGTCCCTCGTGGACACGGGCCTGCCCCAGCAACAGGAGCTGGCCCGCATCACACGAGAGAACCTGGAAGAGGGCTGGGCGCGCACGCCCGCCGAGATCGAGGCCCAGTTCGGTGACTTCGAACTGGTCGAACCCGGTGTGACCTACACGGCCCTGTGGCGTCCCGACGGCCCGGTCGACCCGGACCACCTCGCTCCGGGGGAGCAGCTCGGGATGGCCGGCGTCGCCATCAAGCTCCGCTGAGCTTCTTCGGCCGGTACGCCTTGTACTCGCTGCCCGAGTCGAGGCCGTAGTCGCGCGTCCGGTAGTCGGTGCCGTACCGGCCGCGCTGCTCGTACGCCCAGTAGGACGTGTGCGCCTTGTCGGCCCACTTCTCGAAGATGACGACGTGGCGCGTCGTGTTGGTGCCCTCGGCGTCCATCACGAGGTCGCCCTTCTTGAGCTCCGACATCTTGATGCGCTCGGTGTAGCGCGAGGACGTCAGGCCGACGGTGTTCGGCCCGGGCTTCGCGAGCCCGAGGGTCATCGCGACGAAGCCGGAGCAGTCGGTGCGGTACCCGTTGTGGTAGTCGGTCTGGCTGTAGGGCACGCGCCGGCTGCTGTGGGGGTTCCACGTCTTCGCCAGCTCGATGACCTTCGAGCGCTTGTCGGTCTCGTCCGGCTTGGCGGACGACCCGGAGCCCTTCTCCGGGTCCGTGCGCGGCTCCGCCTCGGCGGAGCGCTGCTGGGGGATGCTCTGGACGGACGCGACGGACGTGCCCGACTCGGACGAACCGGCCGTCGCCTGGAGGGTCGTCGCGGCCACGCCGATCGCGGCGAGGCCGAGGATCGCGCCGTTGGCGCGCGGGCTCAGCCCGAAAAGACCCGGCTTCCTGCTCTTCTTGCCCGTGCTGTCGTTGCCCGAGTTGTGATTGCCCGTGCTGTGCTTGCCTGTCAAGGGGGACTCCTTGCTTCCATGGGCCGCCTACCGGGTTAGCTGACGGGTTCGGACGTGGAAGTCGCCCTACGGCCGGTGAAACGGCCGATTCACCCCAGTGCACGAGGGTGGGTCCCCGGCTCCGCGCTGTGGCGGACTCGGCGGGTGCCGCTGCGAGAGGGAGCGGCGCTGCTGTTGTAGGGCCCGTTCAGGGCGCGGGCGGCGTGCATGGGAGGTGCCGCCGGGCGACGCGTGGGGCGCGCCGCCCCCACCGGCTCGGTGCCAGGTGGGACAAGAACGCCTGGTGAGCGCCTTGGCGGGGGCCAAGCTACTCGGATCACCAAGCGAAGGCAAACCCCAGCAAAATCAAACACCCAGCTCAACCGCCCGGAAGCGGTTGCGGACGGGCGATGCGGGCGCCCGGCGGCGCCCGCATCGGCGGCCGTCCGGCGTCACGACCAGGGGGCCACCGGATACCACGGGATGATCTCCCGGCGGGCGAGCAGCCGCACGTCCCAGTAGAGGAGGCTGAAGACCCCGGCCACGATCAGCGAGGACGCCGTCAGCACCGCGACGCGGCGCGGATCGGCGGCCAGCCAGCGGCTCAGCCGGCGGCCCGCGAGATGGGCGAGCAGCAGGAACAGCACCGCCATGATCACGATGTTGCCGACCGACTGGAGGACGAACGCGGCGGCCCCGTACAGCGGGTTGTGGCTCTCCGCCGCGTCGCGGAAGAGCTGCCGGAACAGCGGGTAGGGGCGGCCGATCAGGAACCCGCCGATCAGCGCGCCCATGAAGACCAGCGGAGCGTTGGGGAAGCGGCGCGCCACCCGGGCGAACGGGTCGCGGACGACGCCGAGCGCGGCGGCCCCCATGTAGATCATCGCCAGCCCGATCGCGCCGAACACCACCATGGACTGGACGCTGCGCGCGGACAGCGAACCGGGGGTGCTCTCGGCGGTGGAGAACTGCGGCATGCCGGTGCCCGCCAGGCCGACGATCGCGCCGTAGCCGGCCGACACCGTCACCATGCCGAGCGCGATCCAGCCGAGCGGCCGGAGCGTCCCGGCGAGCCGGTCCCACCGGCCGCCGGTGCCGCCGAGCAGCGGCGCGACCGTGCTGAACGCGGCCACGTTGCACGCCGTGAACGAGCCGGCGAGCCCGCTCGCGAAGGCGAAGGCGATCCCGGCGGCGATCCCGGCGATCGGCGTCCCCTTCGCGTCATGGCCGAGGAGCGTGCCGGCGACGTTGTCCCCGATCGTCTGGTCGACGAACTCCGCCGACCAGATGACCGTCAGCAGGAATCCGGCGCCCGCGCTGAGCAGAATGATCAGTGTGCGGCGGCGCGGGAAATGGCCGGTGACGAAAAGGGAGGTTCCGGTCGTCACGGGTGCCGCCTTTTCCGGGCGCGGCGTGGGCAGGGTGTGGCTCTGATCTTGAGGCATGTCATTCCCTGGGGGCGTGAGCGATTCACGGCGCGGACTCGGTGCACGGGTCTTTTCCGTGCGCGGGGGTTTTCCGAGTGGAGGGGAGTGATCCGGCTCTCAGTATGCGGGCTCGTTCTGGGCGGTGCTTCTTCGCACTTGCTCGATCGCGGGGACGGGGCGCCGGGCGCCGGGACGTCAGGACGTCAGTTCGCGGGCCGCGTCGGGGGCGGTGAGCGCGAGCAGGACGGGCGGGTCGTAGGGGCTGAGCGGGCGCAGCCGGACCTCGGCCGTCCGCACGGCGGTGCCGTGCCTGATCATGAGCGGGCCGGCGGCGCCGACCAGCGCGTCCTCGGCGGCCCCGTCCGGTCCCGGGGCGGGCGAGTAGGCGAGGACATGCCATCTACCAGGCATGACGTGCGTCAGCGCGAAGGCGCCCGGCGCGGGCAGGATCGAGCAGCGGGCCGGGAGGCCGGTGGGGACGGCCTCGCGGAACAGGCCGACGAAGACGGGGCCGCCGTGCCAGGCGTCCCGGCAGGAGACCGCGCCGCGGATGGTGGTGTGCCCGGTCCGGGCCCGGCGGCGCAGCGCGTCGGCCGCCCGGACGGCGTCGCCTCCCGTCGCGCGGTAGACGCTCGGCGGGACGCCGACGGTCGACTTGAAACGGGAGCTGAAAGTGCCGGTGCTGGCGTATCCGACACGGGTTCCGATGTCGGCGATGGACAGCGATGTGCCGACCAGAAGCTGCTTGGCCTCCGCCAATCGGAGCGCGTAGAAGAATCTCACCGGTGACATGCCGGTGGATTCTCGGAAAACGCGACAGAAATGGAACTTGCTGAACATGGCGATGCGCGCCATGTCGTCGATGGTGATCCTTTCGCCGAGGTTCTGCCGCATCGCGTCGATGACGCGCCTGACTGCCTGCTCGGTTCGGTCATCCATGCACTCCTCCGTCCGTTCATGCTCAAATCGGACGGGCGGTTCCGCAAGTACCGCATGTGGCCGGGTTTCCGGCGGCCGGGCGGCGCCGGGCGGTGTCCCGCAGGGGCGCGGCCGGGCCCCCGCGTCGGCGTTGAAGTGCAGTCCTGCGGTTGCCTATCATGGCGGTGGTCGAGCGGGAGCGGGGAGACGGCGAGGATGGACGAGGTCTTCCGGGCGCTGGCCGATCCCACCCGGCGCAAGCTGCTGGACCGGCTGAACGAGCGCAACGGGCAGAGCCTGCGCGAGCTGTGCGCGGGCCTCGGCACGAGCCGGCAGTCGATCAGCAAGCACCTGTCCGTGCTGGAGGACGCCCATCTGGTGGTGGCGGCGCGGCGCGGCCGGGAGAAGCTGCACTACCTCAACGCCGCACCGATCAACGCGATCGCCGAGCGCTGGATCAGGCGTTACGACCAGGAGCGCGTCAACGCGCTCACCGATCTCAAGACAGCACTGGAGCAGGGGCCGATGGACGGCAGCGACGCCTTCGTGTACACGACCTACATCAAGTCCACGCCCGAGCGGCTCTGGGAGGCCCTGACCGACCCGGCCTTCACGAGCCGCTACTGGGGCGTCGGCTTCGAGACCGACTGGAAGCCGGGCTCGGAGATGACCTGGCAGGAGAGCGGCCGCCGCACCAGCGACCCCGAGCAGGTCGTGCTGGAGTGCGAGCCCGGCCGCCGGCTGTCCTACACCTGGCACAGCTTCACCCCGGAATGGGCGGAGGGCGCCGGGGTGGGCGAGGACGTGCTGGTCAAGCTGCAGGCCGAGTCCCGCTCCAAGGTGACCTTCGAGATCGAGCCGCTCGGCGAGATGGTGAAGCTCACCGTCGTGCACGACGGCTTCGACCCCGGCAGCGTCATGCGCGGCATGATCAGCCAGGGCTGGCCCGCGATCGCGTCCGGCCTGAAGTCGCTGCTGGAGACCGGCGAGCCCCTGCCCGCCTGACCCGCCCGCCTGACCGGCCCGCCTGACCGGCCCGCCTGACCCGCCCGGCGCAGGGCCCGGGGCCGCATGCGGAAGGGCCCGCGACCGGTTCGTTTCCGGTCGCGGGCCCTCGCGTGCGCTCGCCGCGTGTCGTCAGTCCTTGTTGAAGTTGACGGCGTCCTCGATGGGGGGCGGGCTGTCGGGGACGCCGGTGGGCTTGGGCACGCCCTTGAAGGTGAACTTGGCGTTCTCGGCCGTGTCGGGGTTGTCGGGGTCGAAGCCCTCGGTGCCCACGATCACGATCTGGCCGGGCTTGAGCTCGCTGTAGAGGATCTTCTCCGACAGCGTGTCCTCGATCTCCCGCTGGATCGTGCGCCGCAGCGGCCGCGCCCCCAGCACCGGGTCATAGCCGCGGATCGCGAGCAGGTCCTTGGCCTCCTGCCGCAGCTCGATGCCCATGTCGCGGTCGCGGAGCCGCTCGTCGACCTTGGCGATCATCAGATCCACGATCTGGATGATCTCCTTCGGGGTGAGCTGGTGGAACACCACGGTGTCGTCGACACGGTTGAGGAACTCGGGCCGGAAGTGCTGCTTGAGCTCCTCCGACACCTTGGCCTTCATCCGCTCGTACGAGCCCTGCTCGTCGTTCTGACGCGCGAACCCCATCGACACGCCCTTGGAGATGTCCTTGGACCCCAGGTTCGTGGTCATGATGATCACGGTGTTCTTGAAGTCCACCACACGCCCCTGCGCGTCGGTGAGACGACCGTCCTCCAGGATCTGCAGCAGGCTGTTGAAGATGTCCTGGTGCGCCTTCTCGATCTCATCGAACAGGACGACGGAGAACGGCTTGCGGCGCACCTTCTCGGTCAGCTGGCCGCCCTCCTCGTACCCGACGTAGCCGGGCGGGGACCCGAACAGCCGCGAGACCGTGTGCTTCTCCATGAACTCCGACATGTCGAGCTGGATCAGCGCGTCCTCGTCTCCGAACAGGAACTCCGCCAGGGTCTTGGACAGCTCGGTCTTCCCGACGCCCGAGGGGCCGGCGAAGATGAACGAGCCGCCGGGACGCTTGGGGTCCTTCAGCCCGGCGCGGGTGCGGCGGATCGACTGCGACAGCGCCCTTATGGCGTCCTCCTGGCCGATGACGCGCTTGTGGAGCTCGTCCTCCATGCGCAGCAGCCGGGTCGACTCCTCCTCGGTCAGCTTGAACACCGGGATCCCGGTCGCGGTGGCCAGCACCTCGGCGATCAGCTCGTCGGTGACCTCGGCGACCACGTCCATGTCGCCGGCCTTCCACTCCTTCTCCCGCTGCGCCTTCTGCCCCAGCAACTGCTTCTCGCTATCGCGCAGCGCCGCGGCCTTCTCGAAGTCCTGCGCGTCGATCGCCGACTCCTTGTCCCGGCGGACATCGGCGATCTTCTCGTCGTACTCGCGCAGGTCCGGCGGCGCCGTCATCCGCCGGATCCGCATCCGCGACCCGGCCTCGTCGATCAGGTCGATGGCCTTGTCGGGCAGGAACCGGTCACTGATGTACCGGTCGGCCAGCTGCGCCGCCGCCACCAAAGCGCTGTCGGTGATCGACACCCGGTGGTGCGCCTCGTACCGGTCCCGCAGCCCCTTCAGGATCTCGATCGTGTGCGACAGCGACGGCTCGGCCACCTGGATCGGCTGGAACCGCCGCTCCAGCGCCGCGTCCTTCTCCAGGTGCTTGCGGTACTCATCCAGCGTCGTCGCACCGATGGTCTGCAGCTCACCCCGCGCCAGCATCGGCTTCAAAATCGACGCGGCGTCGATCGCGCCCTCGGCCGCGCCCGCACCCACCAGCGTGTGGAGCTCGTCGATGAACAGGATGATGTCACCCCGGGTACGGATCTCCTTCAGCACCTTCTTCAGGCGCTCCTCGAAATCACCCCGGTACCGCGACCCGGCCACCAGCGCACCCAGATCCAGGGTGTAGAGCTGCTTGTCCTTCAGGGTCTCGGGAACCTCGCCCTTGACGATCTTCTGCGCCAGCCCCTCGACCACGGCGGTCTTACCGACGCCGGGCTCACCCACCAGGACCGGGTTGTTCTTGGTACGGCGGGACAGCACCTGCATGACCCGCTCGATCTCCTTGTCCCGGCCGATCACCGGGTCAAGCTTCCCCTCACGCGCAGCCTGCGTCAGGTTCCGACCGAACTGATCGAGGACCAGTGACGTGGACGGCCCGGAGTCTGACGAGGCCCCGGACGACGACATCGGCTCTTTCCCCTGCTCGTAGCCGTGCAGCAACTGGATGACCTGCTGACGGACCCGGTTCAGGTCCGCGCCCAGCTTCACCAGCACCTGGGCGGCCACGCCCTCGCCCTCACGGATCAGGCCAAGGAGGATGTGCTCGGTGCCGATGTAGTTGTGGCCGAGCTGCAG
>NZ_JBFARO010000094.1:0-31049 GCF_040677125.1 Actinomadura sp. NPDC049382 | reverse complement strand
GCGCCCCGCGGGCTGGGGGGCGCGGGGGGCCGCGCCCGGCGCGGCCCGCCACGCCGCGAGCTGGGTGACGACGATCCCGGCCACGGCCGGCACGGCGAGCGCGACCCAGCCGAACTGCACGTCCGCGGCGGAGATGTCGAAGCCGTCGTCGGCGAACAGCCGGGTGAGCAGCGCCGACACCGGGTAGCCGAGCACCACGCCGCCCGCCGACCCGACCAGGCCGAGCGCCAGGGCCTCCCACCGGATCAGCCGCTTGATCTGGCGGGGCGTCGCGCCGATCGCGCTGAGCAGCGCCAGCCGCCGCGTCCGCTGCCGCACCAGCGTGCCGAAGGTGTTCGCCACGACGAACAGCCCGACGAACACGGCGACGGACGAGACCATGCCGATGGCGCCGCCGATCGACGCGCCCGCCGACTGCAGGTCGGCCGACTGGGCGTTCCGCACGGCCGCGGCGGTGCGGACGGTGACGTCCTGACCGAGGGCGCGGGCCAGCTCCCTGCGGAGCTTCGCCGGCGCGACGCCCGGCGCGGCCTTCACCCACACGCCCTGCCAGGTCCCGGCGGGGAGGCCCGCCGCCGCCTGGACGGTCGCGGGCGGCGCCAACAGCAGGTCGCCGCTGGCGACGGAGCTGTGGTCCTGCACGGTGACGATCCCGACGAGCTTCAGGGTGCGGCTCTGCTTCGGCAGCAGCACCCGGACCGGGTCGCCCACATCGAGCTTCCCGGCCCGCGCCACGTGCCGGGTCACGGCGATCTCGCCGTCCGCGGCGGGCGCCCGGCCCGACTCCAGGTGGTACGGGTTGAGGCGCTCGTCGGACGTCCACGGCCGCAGCGTCATCCCGGCCCCGGCGGGCGGCAGGATCGCCTTGCCGCCGGACCCGTGCGCGGTCACCGGGACCATCGCGTCCCCGGCGGCCGCCGCCACGCCCGGACGTCCCGAGACCGCGCTCAGCGCGACCTGGCCGTCCGGCCTCGCGTACGGGTCGTCGGTGTCCACCGACCCGCCGAGGACGAGCACGTCGGAGCGGGCGTACTCGCTGGCGTCGCGGCCCGACACCGCCTCCTGCGCCCGCAGCGTGAACTGCAGCGACCCCGCGATCAGCCCGATCGAGAACGCCGCCGCCAGCAGCGTGGCGGCCATCCGCATCCAGCCCTCGGCGAAGGAGCGGCGCGCGATCAGCCACATGGCGCTCAGCCCTCCATCCGGCGCATCACGTCGTGCACCTGGTCGATGGTGGGGGAGTGCAGCTCGCGCACGATCATCCCGTCGGCCAGGAACAGCACCCGGTCGGCGTGCGCGGCGGCCCCCGGGTCGTGCGTCACCATGATCACCGTCTGGCCGTAGGCGTCCACCGCGCGGCGCAGGAACCCCAGCACCTCGGCGCCCGACCGGGAGTCGAGGTTGCCGGTCGGCTCGTCGGCGAACAGCACCTCCGGCCGGGTCAGCAGCGCCCGCGCCACCGCGACCCGCTGCTGCTGCCCGCCCGACAGCTCGCTCGGCCGGTGTGCGAGGCGCCCGCGCAGCCCCAGCGCGTCCACGATCGTGTCGAACCACTCCCGGTCGGCGCGCCGGTTCCCGAGCCGCCCGGTCAGCCGGATGTTCTCCTCCGCCGTCAGCATCGGCAGCAGGTTGAACGACTGGAACACGAACCCGAGCCGGTCGCGGCGCAGCTTCGTCAGCCGGGTCCGCGACAGCTTCGTGATGTCCACGTCGCCGATCAGCACCGCGCCGGAGGTGACCGTGTCGAGCCCGGCCAGGCAGTGCAGGAACGTCGACTTGCCGGAGCCGGACGGCCCCATGATCGCGGTGAACCGGCCGCGCGGGAACGCCGCCGAGACGCCGCGCAGCGCGGTCACCGCGTGCTCGCCCGTCCCGTAGGACTTGACGAGGTCGCGGGCCACGGCGACGTGGTCGTGGAGCTGCCCGGCAGGGGGTGCGGCGGATGTCTGGGTCATGCCCTCAAGACAACCGCCGGCACCCCCTCGGGCACATTGGCGGAGCCTCCCCACTCGATGCGGGGGAAAGCCCTACCTTCAGCGGCCTTCGAACTCCGGCTGCTGCTTCTTCAGGAACGCCTCGGTCGCGTTGCGGTGGTCGGCGGTCTCGGCGCACTCGTCCTGCAGCTCCGCCTCCCGCTCCAGCGCGGACGCCAGATCGTGGGTCGCCGCGTGGTCGAGGGCCGCCTTCACCGCCCCGTAGGCGACCGTCGGCCCGGCCGCGAGCCGCCGGGCCAGCTCCACCGCCGCCGGGGCCAGCTCGTCCGCCGGGACGACCCGGTTCACCAGGCCCAGCTCCAGCGCCTGCTCCGCCTTCACCGGCTCGCCGAGCAGCAGCAGCTCGGCCGCCTTCGCGCGGCCGACGAGGCGCTGCAGCGTCCACGACATGCCGCTGTCGGGCGCCAGCCCGATCCCGGTGAACGCGGTCGCGAAGCGGGCCTTGTCGGACGCGACGACCAGGTCGCAGGCGAACGCCAGCGACGCGCCCGCGCCCGCCGCGACCCCGTTCACCGCCGCCACCACGGGCTTGCGCATCCCGGCCAGCGCCAGCACGATCGGGTTGTAGTGCTGGCGGACGGTGCCGTCCAGCCCCCGCCCGGCGGCGAGGTTGTCGGCGTGCTCCCGCAGGTCCTGCCCCGCGCAGAAGGCCCGTCCCGCGCCGGTGAGCACCACCGCGCGGGCCGCCTGGTCGGCGGCGGCGCGCACCACCGTCGCGCGCAGCAGCTCCTTCATCTCGGCCGTCAGCGAGTTCATCCCGTCGGGGCGGTTGAGTGTGATCGTCCCCACACCGTCGGTCACGTCGTACAGCACGGTCTCAGACATCGGCGTCCTCCCGGTTCTCCCGCAGATCTTCCCATCTTCCGATCTGGAGGCTGATCGTTACCACTTCGCGCCCGGAAGACGAGATAATGGACCACTACTGATGACGCGGATGCGACACGCGGCCACGCGGCCAACGGTGTGCGAGGCCGCGGCCCTGACGCAGGAAGGGGAAGCACGCATGGCGGCGATGAAGCCGCGGACGGGAGACGGTCCGCTCGAAGTGACCAAGGAGGGACGCGGAATCGTCATGCGGGTCCCCCTCGAAGGCGGGGGCCGCCTCGTGGTCGAGCTCTCCGCCGACGAGGCCAAGGAGCTCGGCGAGGCGCTCAAGGGCGTCGTGGGCTGACGGCACACCGCTCCCGGCCTTTCTGGTGACGGTCCCGGCGACGCCGCCGGGGCCCTTGCCATTTCCGCACGCGAACGTCCAGATCAGGGGGGACCAGCACCATGCCCATCGAGACCCGCGTCCAGGGCGCCGGCGGCACCGTGTCGCGGACGGCGGCCGACCTCGGCGCCGAGGTGGTGGCGGTACCGGTCCTGAAGGGCCCGGTCGCGCCCGCGGCGGAGGTCGCCGGGTCGCTGCCCTTCACGCTGGACGAGCTGCTCGCGCTGCACCGGGCCAAGGGCGAGCCGGGCGAGATCACCGCGACCCAGGTCCGCATCGGGGACCAGGTCCGGGAGCTGCTGCTGTACGGGGTGGGCGACGCGGCCCCGGCCGACCTGCGCAGGGCCGGCGCCGCGCTGGCCCGCCGCGGCAAGGGCCGCACCGCGCTCGTCGCCGGCGTGCCGGCCGGCGACCTCGCCGCGTTCGTCGAGGGCGCGCTGCTCGCGTCCTACGAGTTCAAGATCGGCGCTCCGCCCGCCAAGAAGGCGCTCGGCACCCTCGCCGTGCTGACCGAGGCCGGGCCGGCGGCCGACGCCCCGGCGATCGAGCGCGGCACCGCGCGGGCGCGGGCGACCGCGCTGGCCCGCGACCTCGCCAACACCCCGGCCTCCGAGAAGGACCCGTCCTGGCTCGCGGCGCGGGCCGAGCAGGCCGCCGCCGAGGCGGGCCTCACCGTCCGGGTCCGCGGCGAGAAGGAGCTGGCCGAGGGCGGCTTCGGCGGGCTGCTCGCCGTCGGCTCCGGGTCCGCCCGCCCGCCCCGGCTGATCGAGCTCTCCTACGTGCCCGACGGGCCCGCCGACCGGCACATCGTGCTCGTCGGCAAGGGCATCACGTTCGACAGCGGCGGCCTGTCGCTGAAGCCGAACGAGGGCATGAAGACGATGAAGACCGACATGGCCGGCGGCGCCGCGGTCATCGCCGTCATGAGCGCGCTGCGCGGCCTCGGCGTCCGCGCCCGCGTCACCGGCCTGGTCGCGGCGGCGGAGAACATGCCGTCCGGGTCGTCGATGCGGCCCGGCGACGTGATCACCCATTTCGGCGGCACGACCTCCGAGATGCTGAACGCCGACGCCGAGGGCCGGCTCGTCCTCGCCGACGCGCTCGCCTACGCCGACGCCGAGCTCGCCCCCGACGCCGTCGTGGACGTCGCGACCCTGACCGGCGCCGCGAAGGTCGCGCTCGGGCTGCGGCACGCGGCGCTGTTCGCCACCGACGACGACCTCGCCGCCGCGCTCACCCGGGCCGGGACGGCGGCGGGCGAGCCGCTGTGGCGGCTGCCGCTGACGGCCGACTACCGCGCCGCGATCGACTCCGACCTCGCCGACGTCGCCAACATCGGGCGCGGCGGCCACGGCGCCGGCGCCACCACGGCCGCGCTGTTCCTGCGCGAGTTCGCGGGCGAGCGCCCCTGGGCGCACCTCGACATCGCCGGCCCGGGCCGCGCCACCGCCGACGACGCCGAGATCACCCGCGGTGCGACCGGTTACGGCGTCCGGCTGCTGCTCGACTGGCTGACCGCCTGAGCGGCGGGCCGCCGGTCACTTCGTCCGGCGGTCCACCACCGGGACGCGGCGCCGCCGCCGGGCCTCCTTGACGATCTCGGGGAGCGTCGCGTCCCAGCCCGCCTCCACCGGGAAGCACCACGGCGCGGCCGCCGCCGTCGCCGGGACGTCCCGCATCGTCAGCGCCACCAGGCCCGGCCGCTCCGACGTGCGCGCCAGTTCGACCAGCTCCGCGGTCGGCAGGAACACCACGTAGTCCTGCTCGCCCCGCCGGGTGCCGGGCACGCCGCGGCGCAGCGCCGCGATCGCGGCGACCTCGTCCCACGGCAGCGACCGCCCGGCCGAGCGCGGCAGCGGCCAGCGCGCCGGGCGCCGCACCGCGTCGCCGTCCAGCTCCAGCACGGGACGGCGCGCCAGCATCGCGCCCGCCGACACGAGCAGGCCCGCCCCGAACAGGGCGATCCCCGTCGCGCCGAGCACCATGAAGGTGACGCTGGCCACGCTCGTCCCGCGCACCGCGCCGCCCGTGACGAACGCCACGGACGCCGCGAACAGGATCCCGAACGCCACCAGCTGCCAGACCCCGCGCCACGTCACCCGATCGCGCACCGAGAACAGCTCGCGCGTCTCGGCGGTCTCCACGGCCTGATCGTCTGCGGCCATCGGTGTGTCCTTTCAGGGGGGAGGACCAGCCTGCCGTGTCATTGTCCGGGGGCGCCCCTCAGACCCCCGATGGGGGGCCGACCGCTGTCTTCGCTCCGCTGGAGCTCCGCTCCGCTCCGGGCGGCGGTCAGCCGCGCTTCACCGCGCAGAGGAGGCCGTCGCCGACCGGGACCAGCAGGGGGACGAGGCGCTCGTCCTCGCGGATCATCCGGTGCACCTCGCGGATCGCCTCGGTGTCGGGGTCGCGGACGGCGGAGTCGGCGACCCGGTCGTGCCACAGCGCGTTGTCGAACGCGACCACGCCGCCGGGGCGGAGCAGGCGCAGCGCGTCCGTCAGGTACTCGGGGTACTCCCGCTTGTCGGCGTCGCAGAACACCATGTCGTAGGCGCCGTCGGTGAGCCGGGGCAGCACCTCCAGCGCCGGGCCCGTGATCATCCGGGTGCGGAAGCCGGACAGCCCCGCCTCGCGGTAGGCGATCTTCGCGAGCCGCTGGTTCTCGGGCTCGATGTCCACGCTCGTCAGCACCGCGTCCTTGGGCATCCCGCGCATCAGCCACACGCCGGAGACGCCGCAGCCGGAGCCGACCTCGACGACCGTCCGGGCGCCGAGCAGGGTCGCGAGGAAGCGCAGCGCCGCGCCGCCGGCCGGGCCGATCGGCGCCGCGCCGACCTCCGCCCCGCGCCGCCGGGCGGCACGGAGCGGTTCGTCTTCGGGGAGGAAATCCTCCACGTAGGCCCGGGTGGCCTGAATGGCGTCGATGGCTGCCTCCTCGCGGGACCCCCGCATGCCTCATGCTGGAAAGACCATATCGTTGACAGGGAACCGACTGGAGTTTCCGCGCGTTGTAACGAGTGAAAGCAGAAGCACGCAGTAAGTCACGAGCACTCAGCAGTTGGTTCAGCAACCGCCCCAGCCCAGGCGAGACCGTGCCGTTCCAAGGCGAGAACCTTGGCTCACGAGAGAGGAACAGCCCGGCACCATGGGAGTCGCAGCACTCAGTTTCAGAAGCGCTGTGGGGGTCGGCGCCAGGCAGGGGCTTGGGACCGCCGCTCGCACTCGAGAGAACGCCCCCGAGGCCGAGTGGGCGCCGCCGTCCTGGGACGAGGTCGTCCGCGAGCACTCGGCGCGGGTCTACCGGCTCGCCTACCGGCTGACCGGCAACCAGCACGACGCCGAGGACCTCACCCAGGAGGTCTTCGTCCGCGTGTTCCGGTCGCTGTCGAACTACACGCCGGGAACGTTCGAGGGCTGGCTGCACCGCATCACCACGAACCTGTTCCTCGACATGGCGCGGCGCCGCCAGCGCATCCGCTTCGAGGGGCTCGCCGACGACGCCGCCGAGCGCCTCCAGGGCCGCGAACCGACCCCGGCGCAGGCGTTCGACGACACCAACTTCGACGCCGACGTCCAGGCCGCCCTCGACGCGCTGGCCCCCGAGTACCGCGCGGCCGTGGTGCTGTGCGACATCGAGGGGCTGTCCTACGAGGAGATCTCGGCCACGCTCGGCGTCAAGCTCGGGACCGTCCGCAGCCGCATCCACCGGGGGCGGGCGCAGCTGCGCGCCGCGCTGGAGCACCGGGCGCCGACGCGGCGCCGGCCCGGCACGCGGAACGACTACCAGGCGGCGGCCGAGGCGCGCACCGCCGTGGCCGACGCGGCGCCGGGGGGCGCGCACGCGGCGGTCGTGCCACCACTGCCGGACGGGGCGTAAAGCCGTACTTATCGCGCGCGGGGCGGGACCGCGCGCCTTATCGAACGGAATCGACGGAGGCGGCGTGAGTTGTCTGGGGGAGCGTCTGACCGCTCTGGTCGACGAGGAGCTGGGGCATGAGGAGCGCGACCGCGTCCTCTCCCACCTCGCGGGATGCGCCCAGTGCCGGGACGAGGTCGCCGAGCTGCGCAAGGTCAAGCGGCGGCTCCGGGGGCTGTCCGCCGACCCCGCCGCGGACGGCGCCGACGACCTGCCGACCCCCGACTTCCTGAACCGGCTGCGCGCCATGCCGGCGTCCGCCGTACCGCCCGCGGGCGGCCCGCCCGCCGAACCGCCGGGGCGGCCCGCCGCCGAGGCGCCGCCCGCACGCCCCGCCCGGCCGCTGCGATCACCGGCCCGCCCGTCCAGGACGTCCCCCGCCGGACGTCCGCGCGACACCCGCCCGCCCGGCCGCGCCACGGCCGTCCAGGTCCACCCGAGGCGCCGCTACCTGGTCGTCGGCGCCGCCACGCTCTTCCTCGGCCTGGGCACCGCCTCCTACATCGCCGGCGGCGAGCAGGACCAGCCCGCCGTCACGCCCGCGTTCGACCGGTTCGCCGTCGAGCACGCGCTGACCTCCGGCGACGCGCCGATGACCGACCCGCTCACCGACCCGGTCTACCAGGTCCAGGTCTCCCCAGGGCCGTGACCGCGCCGGCCGCGACCCGCGACGGGGGCGGCACGGGGCGGGGCAGGCGCTGCGCCGCCCTGGCCGGCGGGCTCGCGGGGGCGCTCGCCCTCGCGGTGCTGCTGTCCGGCGACCCGGCCGCCGCGCGCCGCGTCCGCAGCGACCCCGGCGCCGTGGGGCTGCTGCGCGCCGCCGCCGACGCCGCCCGCCGCGTCCCGTACGAGGGCAGCCGCTTCCTCACGACGTGGAACCGCAGCCGGTCCGCCACGTCCCGCGTCACCGTCGCGCACCGGCCCGGCGAGGGCATCCGGTACCGGTCCGCGGACGGCGCCGGGACCGGCCACCGGCCCGAGTCCGCCGCGGGCGACAGCACCGGCTTCACCCCGGAGACCCTCGCGCTGCTCACCCGCAACTACTCGGTGGTGCGCGCGGCCGACGGGGTGGTCTGCGGCCGACGGGCCCGCGTCGTCGAGGCCCGCCGCCCGGACGGCACCCCGGCCGGGCGCTTCTGGATCGACCGAGAGACCGGGCTGATGCTGCACCGCGAGCTGATCGACGCGACCGGGCGGCCGGTGGTCGTCACCGGGTTCACCGAGATCAGCTTCACCGCGCCGCCGCCGGAGCCGCCGGTGCGGGTGACGCCCCGGGGCGGGCTGCTGCGCTTCCCCGGATCCGGCGCGGGCGACGCCGCCGACGCCGCCGCGAACGCGTGGGGCGAGCGCCTGGACGCCACCGGGATCGCCTGGCTCCGCGACCGCGGCTGGCCCGTCCCCGCCGACCTGCCCGGCCGGCTCACCCTCTTCGACGTGCGCCGCGAGAAGGACGGCGGCTCCGTCCACCTCAGCTACTCCGACGGCCTCGCCGCCGTCTCGGTGTTCGTACAGCGCGGCGCTCTCGAGGAGAGCGGGATGTCCGGCTGGCAGAAGACCGTTCGCCGGGGCCGGACGGTGTACCGCCGCGAGGCGCTGCGGCGCTGGGCCGTGTCCGCGGGCAAGGGATACGTGTACACCGTGCTCACCGACGCGCCGCAGAGCACGGCGGAGGCCGTCGCCGTCAACATGCCGCGCGGCGCCCCCGACACCTTCTGGAAGCGGCTGTCGCGGGGCACCCGACG
Organism: Actinomadura sp. NPDC049382; assembly: GCF_040677125.1. Taxonomy (NCBI): domain Bacteria; kingdom Bacillati; phylum Actinomycetota; class Actinomycetes; order Streptosporangiales; family Thermomonosporaceae; genus Actinomadura; species Actinomadura sp. NPDC049382. The sequence continues at coordinate 22,187 of NZ_JBFARO010000094.1, read as the reverse complement.
CCTTGTTTCCGCGGCGAATCCGTTCGACTGAGCCGGGATGAGCGCGCGCCTGATAGGTCTTATGCTCGCCACATGCCTTTAAGGGCAGCATGAGCACGGATGACGAGGACCATGCTCGGTAGGAGAGATGGGGATGACGGAAGACAACCGCGGGCCGGCCAGGGCGGCGGCGGAGGACGACGAGGTCGCCTCCGGCCAGGAGCCTGAGCGGCAGGAGGCGGCGGCTCCTCCCGAGACGGTGACCGACCAGGAGATCCCCCTGGAGGCGCCGGCGGACGACGCCGCGCCGGCCGACGACGCGCCGGCCGACGGCACCGGGGCCGCCCGCGAGGCCGGCACCCCGGGCGACCGGCTGGTGGCCGGGGGGTTCGCGCCCCCGGACTCGCTCGGCGCCCCGCCGGACACCAGCGAGGACGTGCTCTCCAACGGCGGGCCGGCCGGCATGGCGCCGCAGGAGGTGCCGCTGCAGGACGTCCCGCCGCGGGACATGCCGCAGCCCCCGCCGCCCGTCGCGCTCGACAAGCCCCCCGTGGAGGACGACCGCCCGCGGCCCGGGTTCGTCCCGCACAACCAGGACCCGCGCGCCGCGCAGGGCGGCCCGTACGGCGGCTGGCCGCAGCAGTCCCACCAGGGCCCGCCGCCGCCCGCCGACGGCCGCCCGCCGCTGGCGCCGCCGCCCGCGCCGATGGGCCCGCCCCCCGGCGGTCCCGGCCCCCGCCCGATGGCGGGCTACGGGATGCCGCCCGGCGGCACCGGCCCCAACTGGGCGCCGGTGCCCGCGATGCCGCCGTCCTCGCGCGGCGGCCCCGGCCTCGGGCTGCTCGCCGTCGTCGCGCTGATCGTCGCGCTGGTGGCGGGCGCGCTCGGCGCCGGGATCGGCGTCATCGCCACCGACGACGACGGCGGCTCGGTGAGCCTCGGCGGCAGCAGCAGTAGCGACGGCAAGGTGCAGGCCCGCCCGCCGGACTCGGTCGCCGGCGTCGCGCAGCGGGTGCTGCCGAGCGTCGTGATGATCCGCGTGCGGGCCGCGCAGGGCGAGGTCGGCGGCACCGGCTTCATCGTGAACGGCGGCTACGTCGTCACCAACAACCACGTCGTCGCCGGTGCGGGCGGCGGGCAGATCCAGATCGTCTTCAACGACAAGAAGACGCTGCCCGCGACCGTCAAGGGCTCCGACCCGAGCTCGGACGTCGCCGTCCTCAAGCCGGAGGGCCAGCACTCGCTGCCGCCGCTGCCGCTCGGCGACTCCAGCAAGATCGCCGTCGGCGACCCGGTGATCGCGATCGGCTCGCCGCTCGGCCTGCAGGGCTCGGTCACCACCGGCATCGTCAGCTCGCTGAATCGGGCCGTGCCCACGCAGGGCGAGGGCGGCGGCGACGCGTCCTACCTGAACGCCATCCAGACCGACGCCGCGATCAACCCCGGCAACTCGGGCGGCCCGCTGGTCGACGGGAAGGGCCGCGTGATCGGCATCAACACCGCGATCGCGACCCTCGGCGGCCAGTCGCTCGGCGGCGAGACCCAGAGCGGCAGCATCGGCCTCGGCTTCGCGATTCCGATCAACCAGGGCAAGCGGATCGCCGAGGAGATCATCCGCACCGGCAGCGTCCGCCAGGCCAAGCTCGGCGTGTTCCCGGACCCGCGCTACCAGGACGGCGGCGCCCGGATCATGACCCAGCAGGTCAACGGGCAGGACCCGGTGGTCAAGGGCGGCCCGGCGGACAAGGCGGGGCTGAAGCCCGGCGACGTGATCACCAAGGTCGACGGCCGGCCGATCGAGGACGCCACCGACCTGATCGCGCAGATCCGCAGCCGGGCCCCCGGCGACCGGGTCACCGTCACCTACGAGCGCGCCGGCAAGGAGGCCAACGTCCAGTTGACGCTGGGTGCCGACTAGCGCGCCGCGGCACGGTCGGGAGGTCCGGTTCGTCCGGTCTCGGGATACGCTGAGGGGGCCGGTCCGCGCGGACCGGCCCCTGACGGCTTGTGGAGGACGGGTTGTTCGACGTCGGACTCGGTGAGATGGCGGTGCTCGTCGTCCTCGCCCTGGTCATCTTCGGGGACAAGCTGCCGCAGGTCGCCGGGCAGGCCGGCCGCATGCTCCGGCAGTTCCGGCAGATGGCCGACAGCGCCAAGGCCGACCTGCAGGAGGGGCTCGGGCCGGAGTTCAAGGACTTCGACATCAACGACCTGAACCCGAAGACGTTCGTCCGCAAGCACCTCTTCGAGGACGAGGACGGCACCCCGACCGCGAACGGCACTGGCCTCTTCGACGACGACGCCCCGTCCTACGCCACGACGACGGGCGCCCTCCCGGCAGGCGAACGCCCCCCCTTCGACAACGAAGCGACCTGAGCAAAGCAAGGGAAAGGCCCCGCCGGCGTCCGGCGGGGCCTTTCCCTTGCTCTTGGTGAACTTCCCGGGTTCTGGCCGTGTCACCGGCCCTTGGGGCTGATGCCCAGGGACATGCCGGCGAGGCCGCGGCTGCGGCCGGCGAGCTTGTCGGCGATGGTGCGCAGCTCCTTGGCGGCGCCCGCGTCCGGGTCGGACAGGACGAGCGGGGTGCCGTTGTCGCCGCCCTCGCGCAGGCGCGGGTCGATCTGCACCTGGCCGAGCAGCGGGACGCGGGTCCCGAGGGTCTTGGTCAGGGCGTCCGCGACGGTCTGGCCGCCGCCCTCGCCGAAGATGTGCTGCTGCTCGCCGCAGTGCGGGCACGCCAGGTAGGACATGTTCTCGATCACGCCGACGACCTGCTGGTGCGTCTGCGCGGCGATCGCGCCGGCCCGCTCGGCCACCTCGGCGGCGGCCTGCTGCGGGGTGGTGACGACGAGGATCTCCGCGGACGGCAGCAGCTGCGCGACGGAGATCGCGATGTCGCCGGTGCCGGGCGGCAGGTCCATCAGCAGGATGTCGAGGTCGCCCCAGTAGACGTCCGCGAGGAACTGCTGCAGCGCCCGGTGCAGCATCGGCCCGCGCCACACGACCGGCTGGTTCCCGGCGGTGAACATGCCGACCGAGATCACCTTCACGTCGTGCGCGGACGGCGGCATGATCATGTCTTCGACCTTGGTGGGCGGGGTGTCCACGCCCAGCATCCGCGGCACCGAGTGGCCGTAGATGTCGGCGTCGACGACGCCGACCTTGCGGCCCTGCGCGGCCAGCGCGGCGGCGAGGTTCACCGTCACCGACGACTTGCCGACGCCGCCCTTGCCGCTCGCGACCGCGTACACCTTGGTCAGCGAGTTCGGCTTGGCGAACGGGATCTCCTTGGCGGGCTGCCCGCCGCGCAGCTTGGTCTGCAGGTCCTTGCGCTGCTCCTCGCTCATCACGTCCAGGTCGACCTGGACCGAGGTGACCCCGTCGAGACGGGAGACGGCCTCCGTGACGCGTTTGGTGATGGTGTCCTTCATCGGACATCCGGCCACGGTCAGGTAGACGCCGACGCGGACGGTGCCGTCCGCCTCGATGTCGACGCTCTTGACCATGTCGAGCTCGGTGATGGGCTTGTGGATCTCAGGATCGTTCACCGTGGCGAGAGCCTCGGTCACCCGCTCGGTCGTCAACTGGGAGGCCATGCGTCCATGGTATGAACCCCGGGCCCCGTTCCGTTAATCAGGGTGTCCGTCCTCACACGCCGGGTGCGTCTCCATCGCGCGGGCGCCTCACCGGCCGTAACATCGGTGCGGTGACCACCGGTACCCTCCCGGCCGACGAGCCGGCCGTCTGGCGGACCATGCTGCGGGCGCAGGCGCGGATCTCCCGCCGCCTGCAGGCCGACCTGCTGGCCCGCCACGGCCTCGCCCTCGCCTCCTACGACGTGCTGCTGCACCTCGGCGAGGCGCCGGACGGGCGGCTGCGGATGAACGACCTCGCCGACCGCGTGCTGCTGTCGCGCAGCGGCCTGACCCGGCTGGTCGACCGCATGCAGCGCGACGGGCTGGTGGTGCGGCAGTCCTGCGCCGACGACGCCCGCGGCCTGTACGCCGTCCTCACCGCCGCCGGGCGGGACCGGCTCGCCGACGCCACCCCCACCTACCGGCAGGGCGTCCGCGACTACCTGCTCAGCCGGCTGGACGAGCCCGACCTGCGCATCCTCGGGCACATCCTCGGCAAGCTCGCCGACGAGAAGGTCCCCGCCCGAGCGGCTAGCGGACGTTCTCCTTGGCGTCCATCTCCTTGAGGATCTGCTGGAGCTCCGAGCGCAGGAAGTCGCGGGTGACGACCTCGTTCAGCGCCACCCGCAGCCCCGCGATCTCCCGCGTCAGGTACTCGGTGTCGGCGATGCTGCGGTCGCCGCGGGCCCGGTCCGACTCGTACTGGACGCGGTCCCGGTCGTCCTGCCGGTTCTGGGCGAGCAGGATCAGCGGCGCCGCGTAGGACGCCTGCAGCGACAGCATCAGCGTCAGGAAGATGAACGGGTACGGGTCGAACTTCAGCGCGGACGGCGCGAGCAGGTTCCACCCGATCCACACGGTGACGAAGACCGTCATGTAGACGATGAACCGGGCCGTCCCGAGGAACCGCGCGATCCGCTCCGACAGCCGCCCGAACGACTCGGGGTCGTAGTGGATCCGCGGCAGCAGCGTCCGGCGCACCTCCCGCGGCTGGTCCAGGCGCCCGGTCATCGGCCGTGTCGTCATCATGTGGTCCCCCGGAGAGCCTCTTCCTCGGGGTCCGCGGACCCCTCGGCGACGGCGTCCATCACGGTCTCGCGCCAGTCCTCGGGCAGCAGGTGGTCGAGGACGTCGTCGATCGTCACCGCGCCGAGCAGATGCCCGTTCTCGTCCACGACGGCGCCGGCGACGAGGTTGTAGGTGGCCAGGAACATCGCGACGGCCTCCAGCGACATGGTGGGGCGCAGCGGGTCGAGCTCGGCGTCCACGATCCCGCTGACCAGCGTCGGCGGCGGCTCGCGCAGCAGCTTCTGGAAGTGCACGGTGCCGAGGTACTGGCCGGTCGGCGTCGCGGTCGGCGGCCGGCACACGTACACCTGCGCGGCCAGCGCCGGGTTCAGGTCGGGGCGGCGGATCAGCGCGAGCGCCTCGGCGACCGTCGCGTCCGGCGGGACGATCACCGGGTCGCTGGTCATCAGCCCGCCGGCCGACTCGTCGGGGTAGGTGAGCAGCCGCCGCACCGGCGCCGCGTCCTGCGGCTCCATCAGCGTCAGCAGCCGCTCCCGCTGCTCGGCGGGCAGCTCGCCGAGCAGGTCCGCCGCGTCGTCGGGCCCCATCGCCTCCAGCACGTCGGCGGCCCGGTCCACGCCGAGGTTGCCGAGGATCTCGACCTGGTCGTCCTCGGGCAGCTCCTCCAGGACGTCGGCGAGCCGCTCGTCGTCCAGCGCGACCGCGACCTCCGCGCGCCGCTTCGGCGACAGCTCGTGCACGATGTTGGCGAGGTCGGCGGGCTTCATCCGCTCGAACGCGGCGATCAGCCCGGCGGCGCCCTGCCCGTGCTCGACGGCGGAGAACCCCTCGACGGCGTCCCAGTCGACGATCAGGCTCTCCCCGCGCTTGCGCAGGCCGCGGCCGGTGCGGCGGCGGACGGCGACCTTCGCGATGAGCCAGTCCCGGGTGCGGGTGGGCTCCATCGCCACGTCCACCACGGAGACGGGCTCGCCGGTGTCGCAGAACCGGACGGTGCGGTCCAGCATCTCGGCGATGGCCAGCGTCTCCGACTCGCGCTTCTGGAAGCGGCGCATGTTCAGCCGCCCGTCGAAGATGATCGCGTCCGCCTCGATCACCGTCACCCGGGTGATCGGCAGGAACACGGTCCGCCGCGGCGCGACCTCCACCACCAGCCCGAGCACCCGCGGCGGCCGCGGCGCCAGCCGCAGCGCGACCACCACATCGCGGACCCGGCCGACCTGGTCCCCGGCCGGGTCGAACACCGCGATGCCCGCGAGCCGGGCGATGAACACCCGTGTCGGAGCCGCACTCATGGGCAGGACACTACCCATGATCTCCCGGTCGATCCGGACCCGGGACGCACACCGGACGCTTCCGGCGAGGAGTGTCACATCTCGGGCGCTCGCCCCGTCCTAGCTGGCGTGAAAGAGTTGACGATGATGAGCGACGCTTTCGAGGAGCACCGCAGCCTGCTGTTCGCGGTGGCGTACCGGATGCTGGGCACGGCGGCGGACGCCGAGGACGCCGTGCAGGACGCCTGGCTGCGCTGGTCCGCCGCGGACCGCTCCGGCGTGGCCGACCCGAAGGCCTACCTCGTCCGGATCACCACCAACGTGGCGCTGGACCGGCTCCGCTCGGCGCAGGCCCGGCGCGAGACCTATGTCGGCCCGTGGCTGCCGGAGCCGATGCTGACGTCCCCGGACGTCGCCGAGGACGCCGAGTTGGCGGAGTCGGTGTCGATGGCGATGCTGGTCGTCCTGGAGACGCTGAGCCCCCTCGAACGGGCCGTCTTCGTCCTCAAGGAGGTCTTCGGTTACCCGTACGCGGAGATCGCGCGGGCGCTGGACCGGTCGGAGGCGTCCGTGCGGCAGCTCGGGACCCGCGCCCGCAAGCACGTGCAGGCCCGGCGGCCGCGCTTCGAGGCCGGCGGCGCCGACCGGCGCGCCGTGACCGAGCGGTTCTTCGACGCGGTGCTCGGCGGCGACATCAACCGGTTCATGGAGGTCCTGGCCCCGGACGTCGCGCTGTGGTCGGACGGCGGCGGCAAGGTCCGCGCCCCGCGCCGGGTCATCTTCGGTGCGGAGAAGGTGGGCCGCTTCTTCAGCGCGGTGTCCCAGCAGACCTACCAGGGCGTCGAGCCGGCGGACATGCGGTTCGAGCGGGTCGAGCTCAACGGCGAGCCCGCGGTGGTCGTGTCCGGCCCGGCCGGCCCGATCAGCGCGTTCACCGCCGACGCCGACGCCGACGGCCGGATCCAGGCGATCCACCTGGTCGCCAACCCGGACAAGCTGCGCGCCCTCGCGGAGGGCCGCCGGCTCGAGATGTGAACCGCCGGCTCGAGAGGTGAGCCGGCGGGGGATGCCCGCTAGCGGTCGACGCGCCGGCGCTTGCCGCCGACCATGCGCGGCGGCGTGCCGGCGGTCGTCGCCGGGGTCGGCACCGGCCGGACGGCCGCGTACTCCTCCGCCGCGGTCTCGACCTCCTCCACCGGGGTCAGCCGGACGATCCACGACTCGGCCGCCCACGTCTCCACCTGGCCCTCGTGGGTGCGGGCGTTCAGGCGCTCCTTGGCGAGGATCGGCGTCACGGCGTCCCACAGCTCGGTGCCGGGCTCGACGACCTCCGCGTCGGCGGTGAACGAGAGCAGCCGGCCGCCCTTGTCCTTGCTGCGCAGGATCACCGTGACCCGGTCGGCCTCCGGCAGGCCCGGCAGCGGCTGCTCGCCCTCGCCGCCGGTCAGCACGTAGGCGGAGCCGTCGTGCCACACGTGCCAGGCGGCCCGCGGCTGCGGCAGGCCCGGCAGGTCGAGCCACAGCAGCCCGGACTTCTTGGCCGCCTCCTCCACCAGCGCCCTGTTCAGACCCATGCCGGAAGGGTCTCACACCCGCTGGATAGCATCCGGGCCATGCGCTCACGCCGTACCACCCTCGCCGTCCCGGGCAGCAATCCCCGCTTCATCGAGAAGGCGCAGGGGCTGCCCGCCGACGAGATCTTCCTCGACCTGGAGGACGCCGTCGCGCCGTCCGCGAAGGAGGGCGCCCGCTCGACCGTCGTCGCCGCGCTCACCGGCGGCGACTGGTCCGGCAAGACCCGGGTGGTGCGCGTCAACGACCTCGACACCCCGTGGGCCTACCGGGACGTGATCGAGGTCGTCGAGGGCGCCGGCGCCCAGGTGGACGCGATCATGCTGCCGAAGGTGTCGGACGCGACCCACGTCCAGTGGCTCGACCGGCTGCTCACCCAGATCGAGCGGGCCACGGGCCTGCCGGTGGGCGGCATCGGCATCGAGGCGCAGATCGAGGACGCCCGCGGCCTGACGCACATCGACGCGATCGCCGCGTCCTCGCCGCGGCTGGAGACCCTCGTCCTCGGGCCGGGCGACCTCATGGCGTCCCTCAACATGAAGACGCTCGTGGTGGGGGAGCAGCCGCCCGGCTACACCGAGGGCGACGCCTACCACCACATCCTGATGCGGATCCTGATCGCCGCGCGCGCCCACGATCTGCAGGCCATCGACGGGCCCTACTTCAACGTCCGCGACGTGGACGCGTTCACGCGGGTCGCGCGGCGCTCGGCCGCGCTCGGCTTCGACGGCAAGTGGGTCCTGCACCCGTCCCAGATCGACGCCGGGAACGCGGTGTTCTCCCCGACCCAGGACGACTACGACCACGCCGAGCTGATCCTCGACGCCTACGACCACGCGCTGCGCGAGGGCCGGGGCGCCGCGCGGCTCGGCGACGAGATGATCGACGAGGCGTCCCGGAAGATGGCGCTCGTCATCGCCGCCAAGGGACGCGCCGCCGGGCTGGCCCGCACGAAGCGCTTCGACCCCGCGGGGAACTGAGGCCCCGTACGATTCGTCCCACGTACGCGAAGGTTAACGGGGAGGGGTCGAGCGTTGTCAGAACCTGGGGAGACCAACGGCTGGGCGCCCCCGGACCCAGCCACTCCCGCCCCCGAACCCGTCGCGCCCGCCGCATCGGAGCCGCCCGTCGCGGCGCCGCCTCCGCAGCAGGTGCAGCCCGCGCATCAGGCACAGCCTCCGCAGCAGGTACGGCAGCAGCCGTATGAGGCCGGGGCCGCGCCGGGCTACGCGCCGGGCATGCCTTACTGGCCCGGGGCGCCCGCGCAGCCCGACGGCTGGGGCCAGGCGTACGCGACCGGCCAGTACCCGGCCCCGCAGTACGGGGCGTACGGGCCCGGCGCGTACTACGGGCCCGCGTACGGCATGCCGCCCGCCAAGCGGTCGTGGACGGTGGCCCTCCCGCCCGGCAGGCCCTACCACCAGGCCGCCCGGAACGAGGCGCACCGGTGGTGGCGCCCGCTGGTGGGCAGCATCGCGATCCTCGTGGTGGGGATGGTCGGCATGCTCGGGCTGATGGTCGCCGGAGCGGTCGTCCAGATGGCGGTCACCGGGGAGGCCCCCGACCCCGCCGCGGCCGACACCGACTCGATCTTCGGCAACACCACCGCCGACGTCGTGTTCAACCTGGCGGCGCTCGCCCTGTTCCTGCCCGTGGTCTTCGGGGCGGCGTGGCTGGTCCAGCGGCGGCGGCCCGGCACGCTGTCGTCGGTCGCGGGACGGCTGCGGTGGCGCTGGATGCTGGTGTGCTGCGGCCTGGCGATCGGCTTCTGCGTCGTGTCCTACGGGACGTCGATCGTGGCGGCGATCGCGATGGGCGACACGTCCGGCGGCGACGAGCACTGGGTCGGCTGGAGCGAGTTCCTGCTCCCGGCGGTCCTGATCGTCCTGCTGGTGCCGTTCCAGGCGGCGGCGGAGGAGTACGTGTTCCGCGGCTGGCTGCTCCAGGCCGTCGGCGCGTGCACGCTGGAGAACGCCAGGGGCCCGGTCGGGCGGGCGTTCAGCGCGGTGTTCCGCACCCCCTGGCCCGGCATCGTGCTCGGGTCGGCGCTCTTCACGGCCGGGCACGGCTACACGAGCTGGGGCGTCCTCGACATCTTCCTGTTCGGTGCGATCGCGGCGTGGATGACGGTGCGGACGGGCGGCCTGGAGTCCGGCATCGCCCTGCACGTGTTCAACAACCTGATGGCGTTCCTCCTCCCGGCGGCCGTCGGGAAGCTCGACATGGAGCAGGGCAGCGTGCCCTGGCAGGTCGTCCTGGCGGACGTCATCCCCATGGTGCTCTACGCGGCGGTGGTGGTTCTACTGGCGCGGCGCATGCGGATGCAGAAGCGCACGGGTGAGGACGAGGTCCCGACCACGGTGGAACCAGAGCCGCTGCCGGTACCGTAGCTGCCCGTCCGGCCCTTCTAGAGGACGCCCCACTCGGCCAGCGCGTCGAGCAGCCCCGGCGTGAGCGGAAGACCGGCGAGGTCGTCCGGGCGCACCCAGGCCACGTCGTCGGCGTCGTCGCCCGCGCGGAGCGTCCCGCCCGTGACGGTGGCCGCGTAGTCGTGGATCTCGAAGACGACGCCCTCCGGCCCGGGGCGCTCGACCGTTCCGGCGAGGGCACCCACGGCGACGTCCAGGCCGGTCTCCTCCTTCAGCTCCCGTGCGACCGCGGCCGGGTCGTCCTCGCCCGGCTCGACCCGCCCGCCCGGAACGGACCACAGGCCCGCGCCGGGCGGGCGCCCGCGCCGCACCAGCAGCAGCCGCCCGTCGCCGTCGCGCACGATCCCGCCCACGCACCGTGTTCTCATGGCTCCATTTTGTCCCCCCTTTTCCCGGTGGCGACCTGCGCCGACTTGACGGGGCGGGACGAGGCCGCGCAGTGTGGATATCCATGAGGGCGGAGCCCATGTGCCCGCGCTGCGCGGGTCCGCTGAGCGCGCCGGGCCTCTGGTCGAGCGACTGGAGCTGCGGCGTGCACGGCGCCGTGCTGCCGCGGCAGCCGTCCCGGCGCCCGGGCCCGGAGGGGCTGGCCGCCGTGCTGCGCGACGCGCGGGTCCCGGTCTGGACGCCCTGGCCCCTTCCGCCGGCCTGGCTCGTCACGGGATTCGCCACGGTCGGCGACGACCGCTCCGGCGCGCGGGCGACGGCCGTCGCCGTGTCCGGGCCGGGGCTGCTGCGCGGCCCCGCCGACATGCTGCTGATCGCCGAGGAGCCCGGCATCGGGCTCGGCGCCCACTACGCGGGCCTGGAGGGCTCCGACCCGGGCGAGGCGTTCAACGGGGGCCCGCCGCACGTGAAGCTCGACGTCAGCGGTCCCGCCGCGACGTGCGGCCGGTCGGTCCCCATGTGGGCGGTCGGCGACCGGCCCGACCGGGCCGTCTACGTCGGAGAGGCGATGGGGAACTGGCTGTGGGCGGTGCTGTGGCCCGCCGACGCGGGCGTCCTGATGCTGGAGAGCCAGAACCTCCTCGACCTGCGCGAACCGGGCATGGAGATCGACCTGCCCTACGGCGCCTACAGCCCCCGGCTCGACGAGTGAGAGGGGCGGGCCGCTGATGCGGATCGACCTGCACTGCCACAGCGATGTCTCCGACGGCACCCGGCCGCCCGCCGAGGTCGTCCGGCGGGCGCGGGCGCGGGGACTGGACGTCGTCGCGCTGACCGACCACGACACCGTCGCCGGATGGGACGAGGCGGCCGCCGCCGCGCCGGACGGCCTGACGGTCGTCCCCGGCATCGAGCTGTCCTGCCAGGAGGGCGGCCGCAGCCTGCACCTGCTCGGCTACCTGTTCGACCCGGAGCACCCGGCGCTCGCCGCTGAGCTGGCCCGGATCTGCGACGACCGGGTGATCAGGGCGCGGACCATGGTCGACCGGCTCCGCGGCCTCGGCGTGGACGTCACCTGGGGCATGGTCCGGGCGCTCGCGCGCGGCGAGGCGGTCGGGCGCCCGCACATCGCGCGCGCCATGGTCGAGGCCGGCGCGATCAAGACGACCGACGAGGCGTTCACGACGCGGTGGATCGCGCAGGGCGGCCGGGCCTACGCCGAGCGCTACGCGATGGACCCGGAGCGGGCGGTCGGGCTCGTCCGCGCCGCCGGGGGAGTGTGCGTGCTGGCGCATCCGCGCGCCCGCCGCCGCGGCTACGTGTTCGACGACGAGGTGATCGAGCGGCTCGCCGCCGCGGGGCTCGCCGGCGTCGAGACCGACCACCCCGACCACGTCCCGGAGGACCGCGCCCGGTTGCGCGCGCTGGCCGCCGCGCTGGACCTCGCCGCGACCGGGTCCAGCGACGACCACGGCGCGCTGACCGGCGACCGGCTCGGCGCGGAGACGACCGCCCCGGAGGCGTTCGAGCGGCTCGCCGCGGCCGCGTCCGGCGGTGATCTCCGTGTGCCGGAACGGGGCGGCGAAGCGCGGTAGGGTGCGTTGCGTGGACGCGCGCATCGAACAGGTGGTGACGTCGGGGAAGCTCACCCTGGACGACACCGAGTACGACGTCGATAACAACACCTACATCGTCGGCGACGACGACGAGGTCATCGTGATCGACCCGGCGAACGACGCCGAGGCCATCCTCAAGGAGGTCGGCGACCGCGAGGTCATGGCCGTCATCCTGACCGACGGCAACGAGCACCGCCTCAGCGTGGTGCTCGAGGTCGCCGCCGCCGGGGAGGAGGACGAGGACGACTGGGCCCCGATCGCGATGCACCGCGCCGACCGGCTGCTGTGGCGCGATTACTTCGGCCGCCTCGCCAAAGCGGAGGAGGACGAGGACGACGCCAAGGCGCTCCGCTCCCTCGAACCCGACATCTGGCTGGAGGACGGCGGCGTCTTCGAGATCGGCGAGGCGCAGCTGGAGATCGTGCACACCCCGGGCCACACGCCCGGCAGCGTCTGCGTGATCAGCGAGCAGCTCGGCGTGCTGTTCTCCGGCGACACCCTGCACCGCGGCCGGCCCGGCTCGATCGGCGGCGCCTACGAGGACCTGCGCAAGCAGCTCAACTCGATCGGCGCGCTGCTGACCCCGCTGCCGAAGGAGCTGAAGGTGCTGCCCGCGCAGGGCGAGGAGACCACCGTCGGCGACGAGGACGCCCGCTGGGAGACCTGGGGCTCGCTCGCCAACGAGTCCGACGACTGAGCGGCCGGGCATGGAGCAGCTGGGCTTCGACGGGATGCCCCAGCGGCTGTACACGTGCACGCCGTCGCGGTTGAACACCTGGCTGGACTGCCCACGCCGGTACCGGATGACCTACCTGGACCGTCCGATGCCGCCGAAGGGCCCGCCGTGGGCGCACAACAGCGTCGGCGCGAGCGTGCACAACGCGCTGGCCGGCTGGTGGCGGCTCCCCGTTGAGGAGCGCACGCCCGAGGCCGCCGGGGCGCTGCTCGCCCGGGGCTGGCTGACGGACGGCTTCCGCGACGAGGCGCAGTCGGCGCAGTGGCGCGAGCGGGCCCGCGACATGACCGAGCGCTACGTCGCGGGGCTCGACCCGTCGGACGAGCCGGTCGGGGTGGAGCGCACGGTCGCCACCCGCACCGACCGCATCGCCGTCTCGGGCCGCATCGACCGTCTCGACGCGCGCGGCCCCGAGCTGGTCATCGTCGACTACAAGACGGGCCGGCACGTGCTCACCGCCGACGACGCGCGCGGCTCCCTCGCCCTGGCGATCTACGCGGTGGCGGCGTCCCGCGTCCTGCGCCGCCCGTGCCGCCGCGTCGAGCTGCACCATCTGCCGTCCGGCGAGGTCGCGGTGTGGGAGCACACCGACGAGTCGCTGGCCCGGCACATCCGCCGCGCGGAGCAGATCGCCGCCGAGGCCGCCGCGGCCGACGAGGCGTACCGCAACCGCGTCCCGAAGCCCCGCCCGGGCGACCACGCGCCCTACGACGAGCTGTTCCCGCCGCGTCCGGGCAACCTGTGCTCGTGGTGCGACTTCGCCCGGCACTGCCCGGAGGGCCGGGAGGCCGCCCCGCGCAAGGAGCCGTGGGCGGCGCTCCCGGTCGACGTCGCCTAGGCCGAGGCGAGTTCCCGGTTTGGCCACCGGCGCGGGTCGCGGAGCCCGAACAGGCCCTTGCTGACGTCGTAGCCCTCGGCCGCGAGCCGCTGCCGGGCCCGTTCGAGCATGTCGCGGGTGTCCTTGGCGAACGCGTAGTCGTGCACCTTCTCCGGCACGGAGTTCATCGCGAGCCGGAACGACCTGAGCGCGGCCGTCACCGCGGGCTGCGGCACCTCGGGCAGCGCCCCGTACATCCGGCGTGCCCAGTCCGGCAGCGAGTAGTAGCAGAGCGCGCCGAACGGGAAGTAGCCGGGCTTGCCCGGCGCGAGGAACTTCAGGTTCTCCGGCATCGTCGGCCACATCAGGAACCGGACGGTCTCCGCCGCCTCCTCGGTGACCCGCAACCGCGGCCGCATCTCGGCGAAGAACGCCTCCATCTCGGCGACGCTGCCGGGAACGTCCTCGGCGTGCAGCCCGACCAGCGTCGCCGACGCGCGCTGCTCGTCGAGGTACCGGTCGGCCATGGCGCCGGTCAGCGGCAGCCCGGCCCGCCGCGCCACCTCCAGGTAGGAGTAGACCTCGGCGCAGTGCACCCACAGCAGGAGCTCGGGCTGGTCGAGCCGCTCCTTCTTGCCGGTGTCGTGGTTCAGGATGCGCAGGCTCCGGTGGATCTCCCGCACCCGGTACGCGGCCTTCTCGACCTCCTCCGGGCTGCCGAACGTGCCGAGCCCCACGAAGTCGGACGTCCGCTGGAGCCGCCCGAACGGGTCCTCACGGAAGGTGGAGTTCTGCCAGACGCCCCACATCGCCATGGGGTGCAGCGCCTGGAGCATGAGGCTGCGCACCCCGCCGACCCACATGGACCGGTCGAGGTGGACGCGCCAGGTGACGCTCTCGGGTGGCTGGACGGTCGCGGGCATGCACACACCTCCATGAGACAAACTCATGTAAGTGTGTCATTACCTCCCGGGCCCCGCGACACCGCCCCCCGCGCGGGCCGGGCCCGGCGGTGGGTCAGTGGACGCTCACCTCCTCGTTCTTGAGGTGGGTGCGGATCTCGTCCCGCAGTTCGGGCGTGTCGGTGTGCCCGTGCACCGAGACCGCGTGCTCGGTGGCGGCGCGGACGACCTCGTCCTCCTCGCCGCTGATGGTGAGCGTGCAGCCGGACTCGCTCGGCATCTCCCGGCAGTCGGCGACCTTGCGCATGGTTCCTCCCCGTCGGCCGGCGCAGCGGGAGAGCCCGGAGCGCCGGCGGGCCGTGGTCCCGCCGCACCGCCATGCTCGGACACTTCCAGCCTGGCACACGCCCAGGTCAGAGTGAAGATTTGCGGCTAGATCGCACCGTGCAGGCCGACATGGGCGCCGACGTCGTCGCCGTGGGCCGCGTCGAGGACGGCGTCGAGCTCGGCGTCGTGTCCCGCTGGGGCCGGCTGGACGTCCTGGTCAACAACGCCGGCGCCACCAGGATGATGCCGCTCGCGGAGACGACCGCCGAGGGCATCGCGGGCCTGTTCGACCTCAACGTCACGGCCCCGAGCCTGCTCGCCCGCGCGGCCCTGCCGCACCTGCGCGACACCAAGGGCGCGATCGTCAACGTGTCCAGCACCTACGGGCACCGCCCGCTGCCCGGCGCCGCCCACTACGCCGCGTCCAAGGCGGCGCTGGAGCAGCTCACCCGCAGCTGGGCCCTCGAACTGGCCGACGCCGGGAGGCGGCCCGCATCCCGCTGGCCCGCCGCGGCGACCCCGCCGAGGTGGCCGCCTGGATCGTCCGGCTGGCCGACCCGTCCAGCACCTGGCTGACGGGCCAGACTCTGGCCGTGGACGGCGGCCTCAACCTCACCTGATGATGGGGGCATGCGATCTTGGTGGGGCTGGGGACAGGTGGAGGACGCGGTCACGGGCGCGGAACGCGCGGAGCTGATCGCCCGGGTGGCGGCGCTGCTGCCCGGTGCCGACCTGACCGACCACGCGCCTCCGGCGGTCGGTGACCTCGAGGTGCGGCCCCCTCGGATCACCGCGCCGTCGTCCCTGGCCGATCTGTGTTCGGACGACCCGGCCGACCGGCTCGGCCACGCTCGGGGCAAGGCGTTCCGGGACGTGGTCCGCAACCTGCTGGGCGACCTGGGCGAGGTCCCTGATCTGGTGGTCAGGCCCGGTGCCGAACGCGACGTGGTCGACGTCCTCGACTGGTGCGCGGGCGCCGGGATCGCCGTCATCCCCTACGGCGGGGGCAGTTCCGTCGTCGGGGGCGTCGAGCCCCGTGGCCTGGGGCCCTCGATCAGCCTGGATCTGGGCCGGCTCGCTGATGTCGTGGAGATCGACACCAGCGCCAGGGCGGCCCGCATCCAGGCTGGTGTGTACGGGCCGTCCCTTGAAGACCGCCTGCGGCCGCACGGCCTGACCTTGCGGCACTTCCCCCAGTCGTTCGAGTTCTCCACGCTCGGCGGCTGGCTGGCCACCCGCTCGGGCGGCCACTACGCCACCGTCCTCACGCACATCGACGAGATGGTGGAGTCCCTGCGGGTGGTGACACCGGCGGGGGTGAGCGAGTCGCTGCGCCTGCCCGGCTCTGGCGCGGGCCCGTCCCCGGACCGGCTCTTCCTCGGTTCGGAGGGAACCCTCGGCATCATCACCGAGGCATGGATGCGGCTCCAGGAGCGACCCCGCTGGCGTGCCGGAGCGTCCGTGCTCTTCGGCGGCTACGACGACGCCGTGGCCGCGACGCGGGCCCTGGCGCAGTCCGGGCTGAACCCGGCGAACTGCCGACTCCTCGACCCCATGGAGGCGCTGCTGAACGCCGGCACGGACTCGCCGGGCGGGGTCCTCGTCCTGGGCTTCGAGTCGGCCGACCACCCGGTGGACGCGCTCCTGGAACGGGCCCTGGAACTCTGCCGCGACCACGGCGGACGTCCGCAGCCCCGCGCGAAGCGCGACGCGTCCGACACCTGGCGCTCCGCGTTCCTGCGCATGCCCTACCAGCGCGACGCCCTCGCGGCCCACGGCATGATCGTCGAGACGTTCGAGACGGCGTGCACCTGGGGCGCCTTCCCCGCCCTGCGCGAGGCCGTCCTGGCGGCGGCCCGGCAGGCGATGGACGAGGCCGGCGCCGAGGGCGTCGTGACGTGCCGCTTCACCCACGTCTACCCGGACGGCCCCGCGCCCTACTTCGGCGTCTACGCGTCCGGGCGCTGGGGCTCGACCGTGGCCCAGTGGGACGTGATCAAGGCGGCGGTGTCGGACGCCCTAGCCGCCCACGGCGCCACGATCACCCACCATCACGCCGTCGGCCGCGACCACCGCCCCTGGTACGACCGCCAGCGCCCGGACCCGTTCGCGGCGGCCCTCCGCGCCGCCAAGGGCGCGCTGGACCCGTCCGCGATCCTCAACCCGGGCGTCCTGCTCGACCCGCCCTGAAACCGGCGCTCCGGGCGGCGCAGGCGTCCACGGCGAACGCTATCCATACGTCGGGCGGCAGGTCGGGGCGTGACGGCACCGGCCTGCGCTCTTCCGTCCATGCGCCCGGTGCGATCGTCTCGGCCGCGCGCCGCCAGAACCGCACGGCGGTGGTGTTGCCGTCCTGGAAGGCGACCTCCCACGGGCCGGGATGACGCCCCACGACCTGCTGGAACGCGCGCAACCCGATCCCGGTGCGGCGCGCTCCCCGCACGACGAAGAACGAGGTCAGCACGCGCCGCTGCTCCGCGAGGCCCCGCACCACGGCGAATCCCACCGGCCGGTCACCCTGGGTGAACAGGTAGGCAGTCGAATCGGCGCCGGAGAACGCGGCCTGGAGCCGCTCGCTCCGGAACGTCGCGTCGGGGAACGGCAGCCCGCCCCAGAACTCCGACATGTCGTGCTGGAACATCAGCCACAGCCGCTCCACCACCGCGCGGTCGCCTTCACCGGCGAGACGGACGGACAACTCGACCACGAGATCCCTCGATTCCGGCCCAGAAACGACGAAAAGCCTGCCGGCCGGTATGAAACCGTCCGTGCAGGCTTTCCTGAGAACCCGGGAATTCTACACCTGCGGTGCAGGCGGGCCCCGCCGCTACTTGAGCGTGTGCTCTGTCTCCGTCCAGAAGGTGCGGAGGGCGGCGGCCGTGGTCTCCGGGGCGTCCCAGGCGGGGGAGTGGGCGGCGCCGGGGATGACGACCTTGGCGGCGTTCAGGTGCTCCGCCATCGCGGCCTGGACGGGCGGCTCCCAGACGTCGTCGTCCTCGCCGTAGAGGACGAGGGTGCGCAGCCCGGAGTCGGCGCAGTGCTTGGTGAGCTCCTCGACGCGGTCGGGGGCGGTGAGCAGCTCGTCGGCCATGCGGGCGAGGCCCCTCGCGGAGTTGCCGACGGTGCGGGCCTTCAGGAACGCCAGGATCTCGTCCTGGACGCCGCGCCCCAGGTAGTTCGGTTCGAGGGCGAGCTCCCAGATCTGCGCGAGGCCGAGTTCGGGGAGGGCGTCGCGGAGCGCGCGGGCCTTGGCGGCGGCCTGGCCGGTCGCGGCCGCCGGGCCCGAGCTCATCAGCGTCAGCGACGCCGGCAGCGCCCCGGACAGGACGGTCTCCCGGCAGACGAGGCCGCCGAACGAGTGCCCCACGAGGTGGACGGGCTCGGGGCCCAGCACGTCCAGCAGGGACGCGATGTCCGCGCCGAGGGCGGCGCGGGTGTAGGCGGCGTCGTCGTCCGGGCCGATCGACTCGTACTGGCCGCGCATGTCGATCGCGAGGACGCGGCGGCCGGACGCGGCGAGGGTCTGCAGGACGCCGAGGAAGTCCTCCTTGCTGCCCGTCAGCCCGGGGACGAGCAGCGCGGGCCAGCGTTCGGGCACGCCCGAGCCGGGGAGGGCCTCCAGCGCGGCGAACGCGCCGCGGGAGGTCTCGACGGTCGTCCGGCTCACGCCGGGGGGCAGGTTCAGGAACCGGGGCGTACTCACAGGGCACCAGCCTAGTCAATGGGTCTCGACGGACATCGGTGAAAAAGTTTCGGTGGTACCGTCGCCAGCGTGCCTTCCAAGCCGGCCATCTCCGCGCACCGCCGTGACGAGGCGGGGCTGACGGGGCTCGCCGCGGCGGCCGCGTCCGGCGCCGAGTACGTGGAGATCGACATCAGGCGGACGGGCGACGGGCGCCTCGTCGTCCACCACGATCCCGAGATCGGCGGGCTGCGGCTGAACCGGCTGAGCTACGCCCGCATCCAGGACCTCGCGTCCCGGCCGGTGCCGCTGGTCGGCGAGGCCATGGAGATCATCGCGGGCAGCGCCCAGGGGCATCTCGACCTCAAGGAGCGCGGCTGCGAGCACGAGACCGTCGCGCTCGCGGTGGAGGCGTTCGGGCGGGACGGGTTCGTCGTCACCACCCGCGAGATCACCTCGCTGCTGGAGATCAAGAAGAGCTTCCCGGGCGTGCGGACGGCCCTGTCGGTGGGACGCAACCTGTGGGAGCGCGGCGCCGCCCACGACTTCGCGCCGCTGCGGCTGATCCGCCGGGCGGGCGCCGACATGGTCGCGCTGAACCACCGGCTGGCCCGCGTCGGCGTGCTGCGGCAGTGCGGCCGCGCCGGCATCCCCGCCATGATCTGGACGGTCAACGCCGAACCGGTGATGCGGCGCTTCCTCGGCGACCCGCGCGTGGCCGTCCTGATCACCGATCATCCCGGCACCGCGCTGAAGCTCCGCGACGGCCGCGACGACCGCGACGGCCGCGGCGGCCGGAGCGGCCCCGGCCGGCGCGCCCGCGGCTAGCGGGCCCGGACACAGCACAACCGCGAGACCGGGCGGGGGTCTCGCGGTCGTCCCAGGTGATCAGGCCGTCTGCGACGCCTCGGCCTGCGAGGCCGCCGGCTGGCCGGCGCGGGTGCGGCGGCGGGTGCGGCTGCGCTTGCGCTCGGTCGCGACCGCGTCGACGACGTTGCCGTCCGCCGCGGAGCCGGCGGCGGTCTCGGCCTCCGCCGCGGTGACCGTCCCGGTCGCCGTCGCGGTGGCCTCGACGGGCTTGCCGGCGCGGGTGCGGGTCCGGTTGCGCTTGCGGCGGCGCGGCCGCTCCCGCTCCCGCTCCCGGTCGCGGTCCCGGTCCCGGTCGCCGCGGGTGTGGCTGCGGACCTTGCCGGTCTCGCCGATGTCCTCCAGCTCCTCGGCGTCCAGCCCGGCGCGCCCGTGCCGCTGCTCCTTCGGCAGCGTCCCCTTGGTGCCGGCGGGGATGCCGAGCGTCTCGAAGAAGTGCGGGGACGTCGAGTAGGTCTCCTGCGGCTCGGCGAACGGCAGGTCGAGCTGACCGTTGATCAGCTTCCACCGGGTGAGGTCGGACCAGTCGATCAGCGTGACCGCGACGCCCTCCTTGCCCGCGCGGCCGGTCCGGCCGATGCGGTGCACGTAGGTGTCGGCGCTGTCGGGGCACTCGTAGTTGACGACGTGGGTGACGTCGTCGACGTCGAGCCCGCGGGCCGCCACGTCGGTGGCCACCAGCACGCCGATCTTGCCGTTGCGGAACGCGCGCAGCGCCCGCTCGCGCTGGCTCTGCCCGAGGTCGCCGTGCACGGCGGCGGCGTCGAAGCCGCGCTGCGCGAGGTCGGCGGCCACCCGGTCGCAGGCCCGCTTGGTCTGGCAGAAGATCATCGTCAGCCCGCGGCCCTCGGCCTGCAGCAGCCGCGCCAGCATCTCCGGCTTGTCCATCTGGTGGGCCTGGAAGACGTGCTGGACGACCTGCGGCGTCGCGTCGGACTCGGTGTGCGACTCGGCCCGCACGTTGGTGGGCCGGGTCAGGTACTGCCGCGACAGCGCGACGATCTCGCCCGGCATGGTCGCCGAGAACATCATCGTCTGGCGCTGCGCCGGGATCCGCTTGATGATCCGCTCGATGTCGGGCAGGAACCCGAGGTCGAGCATGCGGTCGGCCTCGTCCAGCACCAGCACGCCGACCTTGGACAGGTCGAGGTGCTTCTGCTTGACCAGGTCGAGGAGCCGGCCCGGGGTGCCGACGACCACGTCGACGCCCTCGCGGAGCGCGTTGATCTGCGGCTCGTACGCGCGCCCGCCGTAGACCGACAGGACGCGGGTGCCGAGCTTGCCGCCGGCGACCAGGAGGTCGTCGGTGACCTGGAGGGCCAGCTCGCGGGTCGGGGCGACGACGAGCGCGCGCGGCTCTTTGCCGCCGTGCTCGATGCGCTGCAGCAGCGCCGCGCCGAACGCGAGGGTCTTGCCGGTGCCCGTGCGGGCCTGGCCGATGATGTCGTGCCCGCCCAGCGCGATCGGCAGGGCGAGTTCCTGGATGGGGAACGCTTCCACGATGCCCTCTGCTTCAAGGGCGTCTGCTATCTCGGGGACGACCCCGAGTTCACGAAAGGTAGTCAGGGCTTTCAGCCTCCAATGTGCGGGGTCTCCGCTCCCGGGTGCGGCGCGGCTCGCCGGCGCGACTCCGTCCTCGCGGACGCGTCCGTCGTTCCTGTGGCCGCGCGCTCGCGCGGGAGGGACCAGCCGTTGCTCAAAATCTCTCGGCGACCGCAGTCAGGGGTTGAAAGCAGTCACTCGCTGTGGCTGCGTGCGGTCACACTCCGCGACGCAGTGTACCGACCGGCGGTTGCATACACCAATAGCCGATCACCCGTCCCAACGTTTCCGCGTTCGCGTCTATTCCATGCCCCGTCCGCCAGGCATTATCCGGCGGGGGCGCAAGCGCCGCGCGGGCCCCGGCCGCGGCCCGCGCGGGCGGCCACATCCGGACAGTCCGCGCCCGGCGGCTCCGCAGCCGGCCCGGCGATCGCGCAGAGTTAGATCATGACCGGCCCGCCCCCCGCCGAAACGCCGTGGCGCGTCGACGGCTTCACCGAGGTCCGCGAGCTGGGGGCGGGCGCGCAGGGCCGGGTGGTGCTGGCCCGGCACGCCCGCACCGGCGCCCCGGTCGCGATCAAGTACCTGTCCCGGCGGGACGGGGACGAGCGCGCGGTCGCGTCGCTGCGCGCCGAGGCGGTCATGCTCGGCCGGGTGGACGATCCGCACGTCGTCCGGCTCTACCGGTTCGTCAGCGCCGACCGGGGCGTCGCGCTCGTGATGGAGGCGGTGAACGGGGTCTCGCTCAAGCGGATCCTGGCCGAGCACGGCGCGCTGGAGCCGGAGGCGGCGCTCGCCGTGCTGAAGGGCTCCCTGCGGGGGCTCGCCGCCGCGCACGCCGCCGGGGTGGTGCACCGCGACTACAAGCCCGCGAACGTCGTCGTCCGGGCGGACGGGCTGAGCAAGCTGATCGACTTCGGCGTGGCCGTGCTCGCCGGGGACGGCGGCGGGTCGGGCACGCCCGCCTACATGGCCCCGGAGCAGTGGGAGAAGGGGCCCGCGTCCCCGGCCACCGACGTGTACGCCGCGACCTGCGTGTTCTACGAGTGCGTGACCGGGCGGCGGCCCTACGGCGGCGACCTGGCGGCGCTCGCGGGCGCCCACCTGCGCGCGCCCGTCCCGCTGGAGGGGGCGCCGGCGGCGCTGCGCGACCTGATCGCGCGGGGGATGGCCAAGTCCGCCGGCGACCGCCCGTCCGGCGCCGCCGACTTCGTCGCCGAGCTGGACGCGGTCGCGTCCTCGGTCTACGGGGCCGACTGGGAGGGGCGCGGCGTGCGGGCGATGGCGGGCGCGGCGGTCGCGCTCGCCGCCGTCTTCCCGCTGGTGGCGGCCGGGCTGGCCCCCGCCGGAGGAGCCGCCGCCGCCCGAGGTTCCCGAGCCGCCCGCCGAACCG
>NZ_JBFARO010000093.1:0-31182 GCF_040677125.1 Actinomadura sp. NPDC049382 | reverse complement strand
TGCTCGCCGACCGGCTCCGGCCGGTGCTCGGCACGATGCGGGCGCGCGGCGCGTCGCTGCGGCAGCTCGCCGGCCCCGCCGTCGGGCTCACCGCGCTCGCCGCCGTCCCCGCCGCCCTGCTCGGGTACCTCGCGGGTCGGCTGCTGGACGCCGGCCCGCCGCAGCCCGTGTCCGCCTACGCGGTCGCCGCGCTGGTGGCCGCCGTGCTGCTCGTCTCCGCCGCCTCGGTGTGGCGGGAGCGGGGCGGCGGCCTCGGCTCCGTCGCCGACCGGCGCGACGACCTGGTGTCCGTGCGGCCGTCCGCGCGGCGGCTCGTCCTGGACGTGCTGCTGGTCGCGCTCGCCGTGATCGGCGTGGTGCTGCTGCGGCGGCGCGGCGCGTCCGCCGGGACCGACCCGCTCGTCGCCGCCGTCCCGGTGCTGCTCGGCGCGGCGCTCGGCGTGCTCGTCCTGCGCGGCTACCCGTACCTGCTGCGCGCCGCCGGGCCGTTCCTGCGGCGGCGCAGCGGCGCGGTCGCGTTCCTCGGCGTGGCCCGCGCGTCCCGGCAGAGCCTCGTGGGGGCGCTGCCGCTCGCCGTCCTGCTGCTGGCCGCGACCGTCGCCGGCTTCGCCGCCACCGTCGACACCGCCCTGCGGGACGGGCAGGTGCGCGCGTCCTGGTCGGACACCGGCGGCGACGCGCGGATCGAGGCCGGGCCGGTGGACGAGGCGGCGCTGGCCCGCATCCGCGCCCTGCCCGGCGTGACGGGCGCGGTCCCGGCCCGGGTCATCACCGGCGTCACCAGCGCCTCCGACCCGGCGCCGCTGACACTGGTCGGCGTGGACCTCGACGCCTACCGCAAGCTCGCCCCCGGCGTCCCCGGCCTGCCGTCCGGGACGGGCGCCTACCTGTCGCCGCTCGCCGCCCGCACCCTCGGAAACGGCCCGGTGACGCTCGGCCGCCCCGGGATGACCTCGATCGACGTCAAGCCGGCCGGGCAGGTCGAGCGGTTCCCCGGGCAGGGGACCGGCACCGCGTTCGTCGTCGTCCCGTACAAGCTGATCGCCGGTGAGACGGGCTTCCCGTCCCAGGTGTTCGTCACCGGGAACGTGGACGCGAAGGCCCTGCGCGCCGCCGCCCCCGGCCGGGACGTGCGGATGCGCCGGGACGTCCAGAAGGCCATGACCGACACGCCGCTGGTGACGGTCGTCCACGAGACGTTCCGCGACGGGGCGCTCATCGGCGGCGCGTACGGCCTGCTCGCGGTGCTGCTCGTCCTCGTCGTCGGCGCGCGCGCTCGCGGCCGCACCGTCGCCCACCTGCGCGCCCTCGGCCTCAGCCGGAGGCAGAGCCGCGGCCTCGCGCTCGTCGAGATCGCGCCCGTGCTGCTCTGCGCCGTCGGCGCCGGCTGGGTGCTCGGCCTGCTGCTGCCGGAGATCACCGGGCCGGTCGTCGACCTGCGCCCCTACACCGGCGGGTTCGCCGTCACCGCCCACACGCCCGGCCTCGCCGCGCTGCTCGGCCTCGTCGGCGCGCTGCTGCTCGCCGCCGCCGCGGCCGTCGCCGTCGACCGGCTCTTCGACGCCCGCCCCGGCACCGTCCTGAGAACGGGGGACTGATGACCGACGCACCCGACCTCGCCGAACTGGAACGCCGCGCAGCCGAACGCGGGCCGGTTTACGGCGAGGGCGCCCACATCGTCTGCGACAACCTGGTCCGCATCTACAAGACGGACGGCATCGAGGTCGTCGCGCTCCAGGGCCTCGACCTCCTGGTGGACCCCGGCGAGCTGGTCGCCATCGTCGGCGCGTCCGGCTCCGGGAAGTCGACGCTGCTGAACATCCTGTCCGGCCTGGACGTGCCGACCGCGGGCGTCGCCCGCGTCGCCGGGTCCGACCTGCTCACGATGGCGTCCAAGGAGCGGCTCCGGTTCCGCCGCGAGCAGGTCGGGTTCATCTGGCAGCAGACGTCCCGCAACCTCCTGCCGTACCTGACCGCCGTGCAGAACGTCGAGCTGCCCATGCGGTTCGCCGGGCGGTCCCGGCGCGAGCGCGCCACCCGCGCCGCCGAGCTGCTCGGCATGCTGGACGTCGGCGACTGCGCGAACCGGCGCCCCGCCGAGCTGTCCGGCGGCCAGCAGCAGCGCATCGCGATCGCCGTCGCCGTCGC
The DNA here is from genome assembly GCF_040677125.1 of Actinomadura sp. NPDC049382. NCBI lineage: Bacteria > Bacillati > Actinomycetota > Actinomycetes > Streptosporangiales > Thermomonosporaceae > Actinomadura > Actinomadura sp. NPDC049382. The sequence goes on along the minus strand of NZ_JBFARO010000093.1, from coordinate 29,034 downwards.
CAACGAGCCCAAGGTCGTGCTCGCCGACGAGCCCACCGGCGAGCTCGACACCGCCACCGCCGCCGGGGTGTTCGCCGCGCTGCGCCGCGTCAACGAGGAGCTCGGCACCACCACCGTCGTCGTCACCCACGACGCGCAGGTGTCCGAGCGCGTCGACCGGACCGTCGGGATCCGCGACGGCCGCACCAGCGTCGAGGTCCGCCGCGGCGGCGGCACCGCCGAGGAGTACGCCCTGCTCGACCGCGCCGGGCGCGTCCAGCTGCCCGCCGCGTTCACCGAGTCCCTCGACATGCGCGACCGCGTCCGCCTCGCGCTGGAGAGCGACCACGTCGGCGTCTGGCCGGACCGGGAGGAACCGCATGAGTGACCCGATGGTGGCCGTCGAGGACCTGACCCGCGTCTACCGCACCGGCAAGATCGAGGTCCCGGCGCTGCGCGGCGCGTCGTTCAGCGTCGACGCGGGGCAGCTCGTCGCGATCAAGGGCCGGTCCGGCTCCGGCAAGACGACGCTGCTCAACCTGATCGGCGGCCTCGACACCCCGGACGGCGGCACCGTCCGCGTCGACGGCCGCGACGTCGGCGCCCTCCCCGAGAACGACCTGCTGGCGCTGCGCCGCGACCACATCGGCTACGTCTTCCAGTCGCACGGGCTGATCCCGGTGCTGTCGGCCGCCGAGAACGTCGAGGTGCCGCTGCGGCTCGTCCGGACGGACCCGAAGGAGCGCGACGAGCGCGTCCGCGTCCTGCTCGCCCTGGTCGGGCTCGGGGACCACGCCGCCCAGCGCCCCTACGAGCTGTCCGGCGGGCAGCGGCAGCGCGTCGCGATCGCGCGGGCCCTCGCCAACCGCCCGCGGCTGCTGCTGGCCGACGAGCCGACCGGCCAGCTCGACTCCGAGACGGCCGCCGCGATCATGCCGCTGCTGCGCGCGGTGGTGGCCAGCGAGGGCGTCACGGTCCTGGTGGCCACGCACGACCAGGGGCTGCTCTCCGAGGCCGACCGGGTGCTGAGCCTGGAGGACGGCGTGATCACCGAGGCGACCGTCCCGGCCGGCTGAGTCACTCGACGGGCACCGTGTAGGAGAGCTCGTAGCGGTCGGCGGGGACCACGATGTCGGCGGTCTCGACGGGCCGGTCCCCGCTGTAGGTGCGCCGGATCACCATCACGACGGACCCCATCGGCGCGCGGAGCCGCTCGGCCTCGTCCGCGAGGACGGGCCGCGCCGTGACGACCTCGGTGGCCTGCGCCACGTCCCGGCCGATGGCCCGCATCCGCGCGACCACGCCCGCCCCGGCCTGCGGCCCCTCCTCCGGCATCATCACCGGCGTGCCCCAGGTCAGGTCGAGCGGCTCCCAGGACGTGGACAGCATGACGGGCTGGTCGCCGGCGAAGAAGGTGTAGCGCGTCACCATCACCGGCTCTCCCACCGGGATGCGGAGGCGTTCGGCGACGTCCGGCGACGCCTTGTCGGTCTCCGAGCCCGACAGCCACGTGCCCTCGTGGCCCTGCGCCTCCATGTCCGCGCGGAACGGGGAGCCCGCCCGGCCGTTGGCGCGGTACCAGGCGCTGGTGAGGCGCCGCACCTGCGGGCGCCGCCGCACGTACGTGCCGCTGCCCGAGCGGGACACCACGTAGCCCTCGGACACCAGCAGCCGGACCGCCTCGACCGCCACCCGGTCGGAGACGCCGTGCTCGCCCGCGAGCTTGTACCGGGAGGGGACCCGGTCGCCGGGGACCAGGCGGCCGTCGGCGATCTGCCGGCGCAGGTCATCGGCGATGCGGAGGTATGCGGGTCTGGTCACGGTCACTCCGGCTGACGACGTGGATGATCGTTTTGTGGGTGTTCCTGCCGGAATGATCGCAGCCGATCCGTTGCCCGGACGTTGCGCCGGTTGGGTGGGCGATCGGGCGGGAAGTGATCGTTCATGGCGACCGTGGTTCTGGTGGGGACGCTCGACACCAAGGGGGACGAGTACGCGTGGCTGCGCGACCGGCTGCGCCGGCTCGGCTGCGACGTGGTCCTCGTGGACGCGGGGGTCCGCCCGCCGCAGGCGGAGGCCGACGTCCCGGCCGACGAGGTCGCGCGGGCCGGGGGCGCGTCCCTCCAGGTGCTGCGCGACGCCGGGGACCGCGGAGCCGCCGTCACCGCGATGGGCGAGGGCGCCGCGGCCGTCCTCGCCGAGCTGGACCGGGTCGACGCCGTGCTCGCCGTCGGCGGCAGCGGCGGGTCGTCGATCGCGGCGCGGGCCGTCCGCGACCTGCCCATCGGCGTGCCCAAGCTGATCGTGTCCACGATGGCGGCCGGGGACGTCGCGCCCTACGTCGGGGCCAAGGACGTGGCGATGATGTACAGCGTCGTCGACATCGCGGGCGTGAACCGGGTGTCGCGGCTCGTCCTCGGGAACGCGGCGGCCGCGGCGGCCGGGATGGCGAAGGCGTACGCGGCGCCCGCCCCGGTCATGGACGACCGGCCGCTCGTCGGGGCGTCGATGTTCGGCGTCACCACGCCGGCCGTCGAGGCGGCGCGGGAGCGGCTGGACGAGCTGGGCTACGAGGTGCTCGTCTTCCACGCGACCGGCGCCGGCGGGCAGGCCCTCGAAGGGCTCGCCGAGAGCGGGCTCCTGGCCGGCGTCCTGGACCTCACCACGACCGAACTCGCCGACGACCTCGTCGGCGGCGTCCTGTCGGCGGGGCCCGACCGGCTCACGGCGGCGGGCAAGACCGGCGTCCCGCAGGTCGTGGCGCCCGGCGCGCTCGACATGGTCAACTTCGGCCCGCTCGCGACGGTGCCGGAGCGCTTCCAGGACCGCAACCTCTACGTCCACAACCCGACCGTGACGCTGATGCGGACGACGCGGGACGAGATGGCCGAACTCGGGCGGCGGGTCGCCGGGAAGCTCGCCGCGGCCACCGGCCCGACCGTGCTCTTCCTGCCCCTCCAGGGCGTGTCGGCGCTGGACGCGCCGGGGATGCCCTTCCACGATCCGGAGGCGGACGAGGCGTGCTTCGCGGCCCTGGAGGGCGCCGTGGAGACCGAAAGGCTCGACATGAACATCAACGACCCGGCGTTCGGCCGCGCGATGGCCGACCGGCTGCACAAGCTGATCACGGAGGGGGCGCGGTGAACCGCGACACGGTCCTGTTCCGGCTGCGGAACGCCACCGCGGAGGGCAAACCGATCATCGGCGCGGGGGCGGGCACCGGGCTGTCCGCCAAGTGCGCGGAGGCCGGCGGCGTCGACCTGATCATCATCTACAACTCGGGCCGGTACCGGATGGCCGGGCGCGGCTCGCTGGCCGGGCTGCTGCCCTACGGGGACGCCAACCAGATCGTGGTGGAGATGGCGTCGGAGGTGCTGCCGGTCGTCAAGAGCACGCCCGTCCTGGCCGGGGTGTGCGGCACCGACCCGTTCCGGCTGATGCCGGTCTTCCTCGACCAGTTGAAGGCGATGGGGTTCGCGGGCGTCCAGAACTTCCCCACGGTGGGCCTCTACGACGGCGTGTTCCGGCAGAACCTCGAAGAGACCGGCATGGGGTACGCCCTGGAGGTCGAGATGGTGCGGCTCGCGCACGAGCGCGGCCTCGTCACCGCCCCGTACGTCTTCGACGAGGACCAGGCGCGCGCCATGGCGGAGGCCGGCGCGGACGTCCTCGTCCCGCACGTCGGACTCACCACCAAGGGCAGCATCGGCGCGGGCACCGCGCTGACGCTGGACGAGGCGGTCGAGCGGGTGCAGGCCATGCGGGACGCCGCGTTCGCCGTCCGCCCCGACATCGTCGTCCTCTGCCACGGCGGCCCCATCGCCGAACCCGAGGACGCCGCCTACGTCCTGTCGCACACGGAGGGCGTCGTCGGCTTCTTCGGCGCGTCCTCCGTCGAGCGCCTGCCGACCGAGCGGGCCATCACCGAGCAGGTCGCCGCCTTCAAGAACCTGGAGCTGTGAATGCGAGTCGGTCCCGACGACGTGGCGACGATGTCGTTCGACTGGGGGTCCATCAAGTGGTTCGTCACCCCGTCGAGCGTGGAGGGCGCGGGCAGCACGCTGGGCGAGGTGATCGTCAACCCCGGCAAGGGGCACGCGCGGCACAACCACCCCGGCGCCGAGGAGGTCATCTACGTGATCTCCGGCGAGGCGACGCAGATGGTGGACGACGGCGAGCCCTTCCCGATCCGCGAGGGCGACGCCGTCCACATCCCGAAGGGCGTCTGGCACTCCACGTACAACACGACGTGGCGGCCGCTGCGCCTCATCGTGACGTACACGCCGGGCGGCGAGGAGAAGGCCCTCGAAGGCGCCCCCGACTTCTGCCGCCACGACCCCGGCGCCGTCCCGGAGTGGAACCGGGCCTAGCCGCCCGGTTCGATGATCTTGCCGCGGACGTAGACCCAGTCGCCGTCCCGGCGGACGAACCGGCTGACCTCGTGCATCTCGCCGGGCCGCCCGTCCGCCAGGTAGCGGGCGCGGAACTCGACGACGCCCTTCTCGTCCGCCGGGCCGCCGTCCTCCTCCCGGACGACGTCGAGCCCCGTCCAGCGGGTGCCGCCGTCGAAGCCGACGCGCTCCGGGCGGGTCGCCGGGTGCCACGTGCGCAGCAGGTACGCCTCGTCCTCGACGGCGAACGCGCTGAACCGCGACCGCATCAGCTCCCCGGCCGTCTCCGCCGAACCCTCACCCCGGTGCAACCGGCCGCAGCAGTCCCGATACCGGGCGCCGACACCGCACGGACATTTCTTGGCCACAGCCCGCATTCTGCCCTGCGAGGAGGCATGCTCGCGGAACCATGATTCTTCGCGGGGATGTCTGATCGGGGCGTCCGCCGATCGTCTAGGGGGTGACGGCAACCGACCGCCCCGGATGACGGGGCGTCCCGAAGGAGCGTGTCATGGACCTGACGATGAACACGATCGACATCGTGGTGGCCGACATCGACGCCGCCATCGCCTTCTACCGCCGGCTCGGCGTCGAGTTCAAGACCGACGCCGCCTACCCCGGCCACGCGGGCTGCGACCTGCCCGGCGGGCTGCACCTGATGCTGGACGCCGAGGAGTTCCGCGGGCCGACCGTCGACGGCTGGACGAAGCCGTCCGGCGGCCCGCGCACCTTCCTCGCCTTCCAGGCCGGGTCCCCGGCGGACGTCGACGCCAAGTACACCGAGCTGACCGAAGCGGGGTACACCGGAGCCAAGGAGCCGTGGGACGCGTTCTGGGGCATGCGCTACGCGACCGTCCTCGACCCCGACGGCAACGGCATCGACCTGTACGCGCCGCTGCCCGCGAGCTGAGGGGGAGACCGACATGAAGTACGTGCTGATGTTCATCGAGACCGAGGAGTTCGCCGCGGAGCTCGCCGCGATGAGCGAGGACGAGCGCCAGGCGTCCTACGAGCAGGTCGCCCAGTGGTTCGCGCGGCACGCGGCGCAGATCACCCACCACGGGCACCTGCAGCCCGCGCACACCGCCACCACCATGCGCCTGGACGGCCCCGAGCCGATCCTCACCGACGGCCCGTTCGTCGAGGGCAAGGAGGTCGTCAGCGGCTACGCCGAGGTGGAGGTCGCCGATCTGGACGAGGCCCTCGCCATCGCCCGGTCCTGGCCCGCCTGCCCCGTCGTCGAGATCCGCCCGCTCACCTGACGGGCGCAGCGTGACCGAGAGGGTGAACGCCGAGCTGACCCGCGTGCTGCGCGAGCACGCGGGCCGGCTCACGGCGTCCCTCATCCGGACCCTCGGCGACTTCTCCGCCGCCGAGGACGTCATGCAGGACGCCCTGGAGACCGCGCTGAAGCGCTGGCCCGCCGAGGGCATCCCCGAGCACCCGGACGCGTGGCTGCTCACCACGGCCCGCCGCCGCGGCATCGACCTGCTGCGCCGCCAGGCCAACTACCGGGAGAAGCTGGCCCGGCTCCAGTGGCCGGTGCCCGGCGAGCCCGACGACCGGCTCAAGCTGGTGTTCACCTGCTGCCATCCCGCGCTGCCGGTGCCCGCGCAGGTGGCGCTCACCCTGCGCACGGTGTGCGGGCTGACGACCGGGCAGATCGCCGCCGCGTTCCTCGTTCCGGAGACGACGGTCGCGCAGCGCATCACCCGCGCCAAGCGCAAGATCACCGACGCGCGCATCCCGTACCGGATCCCGCCGGACGGCGAGCTGGACGAGCGCCTCGACCAGGTCCTCGCCGTCGTGTACCTGCTGTTCAACGAGGGGTACCTGACGAGCGGCGGCGACCGCCCGCACGCCCGCGACCTCGCCGACGACGCGCAGTGGCTCGCCGAGAGCCTCGCCTGGCTGATGCCGCGCCGGCCGGAGGTGCTCGGCCTGCTCGCCCTGATCAGGCTGCACCAGGCCCGGACGCCCGCCCGCTTCGACGCCGCCGGGCACCTCGTCCTGCTGCGCGACCAGGACCGGACGAAATGGGACCACGACGCGGTCAAGGAGGCGACCCGGCTGATCGGACGGGCCGCCGCGATGCGCCGTCCCGGCCCGTACCAGGTGCAGGCGGCGATCGTCGCGTGCCATGCGGAGGCCCCGACCTGGGACGACACCGACTGGACGCAGATCCTCGTCCTGTACGACATGCTGCTGGGCATGACGCGGTCCCCGGTGGTCCGGCTCCACCGCGCCATCGCGCTCCGCTACGTCCGGGGCTCCGAGGCCGCGCTGGCCGAGCTTGACCCGCTCGCCAAGGCGCTGGACGGCCACCACCTGTACCACGCGACCCGCGCCGAACTCCTGCGCGACGTCGGCCGCCAGCGCGACGCCCACACGGCCGACCGCCGCGCCCTCGCGCTCACCGCGAATCCCGCTCAACAGGCCCTGCTCGCCGACCGCCTCACCTGGTCCTGAACCCCCGCCGCCGGCGGGGGCGTCAGGGCGGCGTCAGGATCGGCGCCGGCGGTGTCAATATCGCGTAGCGAACGGCGGCCGGGTGGAAATTCGTCCCTATGGTCGGATTCGTCCGACCGAAACGCGCGCCGGGAATTCGATGGGGGCACCGATCGTGCAAGACGTCGTCTTCGTGCTGCTGACCGTGGCGGTGTTCGCCCTGCTCGGCCTGCTGGTGAAGGGCGTGGAGAAGCTGTGACCGCGGAGAACGCCGTCGGGCTCGGGCTCGCGGCGGTACTGATCCTTTTCCTGGTCGCTGCACTGCTGTTCCCGGAGCGATTCTGAATGGACACGACCCTCGCGGGGATTCTTTTCCTCGGGTCCCTGGTATTCGCCTTGGCCGTGGTCTACCGGCCGCTCGGCGATTACATGTACCGCGTTTACAGCCGTCCGGAGCACGGCCGGGCCGAACGGGCCGCCTACCGGCTCGTGGGCGCCGACCCGGACGCCGAGCAGACCTGGGGCGCCTACGCCCGCAGCGTCCTCGCCTTCTCCGTGGCGGGAATCCTCTTCCTGTACGGGCTGCAGCGCCTGCAGAACCACCTGCTGCTCAGCCTCGGGTTCGGGCCGGTCAAGCCGGACCAGGCGTGGAACACCGCGGTCAGCTTCGTCACCAACACCAACTGGCAGTCGTACTCCGGTGAGGCGACGATGGGCCACCTGGTGCAGATGGCGGGCCTCGCGGTGCAGAACTTCGTGTCCGCCGCCGTCGGCATGTCCGTCGCGGTCGCGCTGATCCGCGGGTTCGCGCGGAAGAAGACCGACCGGCTCGGCAACTTCTGGGTCGACCTGACCCGCACCTGCCTGCGCGTCCTGCTGCCCATCGCCTTCGCCGGCGCCGTGCTCCTGATCGCGGGCGGGCTGGTGCAGAACTTCAGCGGCGGCCACGCCGCCGACACGATCACCGGGGCGCGGCAGCTGATCCCGGGCGGGCCGGTCGCGAGCCAGGAGGTCATCAAGCTCCTCGGCACCAACGGCGGCGGCTTCTACAACGCCAACTCCGCACACCCGTTCGAGAACGCGGCCGCCTGGACGAACTGGCTGGAGATCTTCCTCATCCTGCTGATCCCGATCGCGCTGTGCCGGACGTTCGGCCGCCTCGTCGGGCAGAACCGGCAGGGCTACGCGATCCTCGCCGTGATGGGCACGATCGCGCTCATCAGCGTCTCGCTCGTCAACGCCTTCCAGCTCGCGCACCACGGCACGGTGCCGACCGCCGCCGGGGCGGCGATGGAGGGCGTGGAGACGCGGTTCGGCGTCGCGAACTCCGCGACGTTCGCGGGCGCGACCACGCTGACCTCGACCGGCGCCGTCGACTCCTTCCACGACTCCTACACGAGCCTCGGCGGCATGATGACGATGATCAACATGATGCTGGGCGAGGTCGCGCCCGGCGGCGTCGGCTCCGGCCTGTACGGGATGCTGATCCTCGCCGTCGTCACCGTGTTCGTCGCCGGGCTCATGGTCGGCCGCACCCCCGAGTACCTCGGCAAGAAGATCGGCCGCCGCGAGATCACGTTCGCGGCCCTGTACTTCCTGACGACGCCCGCCCTCGTGCTGGCCGGGACGGCGGTCGCCATCGCGCTCCCGGAGGGCCGCGCGGGCATGCTCAACGGCGGCCCGCACGGCTTCAGCGAGGTGCTGTACGCGTTCACGTCGGCGTCCAACAACAACGGGTCCGCCTTCGCCGGGCTGACCGTGAACACCGTCTTCTACGACACCGCGCTCGGCCTGTGCATGGCGTTCGGCCGGTTCCTGCCGATCGTGTTCGTCCTCGCGCTGGCCGGGTCGCTGGCACGGCAGGGCGCCGTGCCCGAGTCGGCCGGGACGCTGCCGACCCACCGCCCGCAGTTCGTCGGGATGGTCGTCGGCGTCACCGTCGTCCTGGTCGCGCTGACCTTCCTGCCCGCGCTCGCGCTCGGCCCGCTCGCCGAAGGGATCGGCTCATGACGACGCAGACCATCGAACCCGCGCCCGCGCGGCCGGCCCAGCGCGGACCCGGCGGGCTGCTCGACCCCGCGCAGCTGGCCAGGTCGCTTCCGGAGGCGTTCCGCAAGCTCGACCCGCGCACGCTGTGGCGCAACCCCGTCATGTTCATCGTCGAGGTCGGTGCCGTGTGGACGACCGTCCTCGCCGTCCTCGACCCGAGCGTGTTCGGCTGGCTGATCGTCGCCTGGCTCTGGCTGACCGTGCTCTTCGCGAACCTCGCGGAGGCGGTGGCGGAGGGGCGCGGCAAGGCGCAGGCCGACTCGCTGCGCAAGGCCAAGACCGACGTGGTCGCGCGCCGCCTCGCCGGCACGACCGAGGAGCGGGTCCCGGCGCCCGAGCTGCGCCGCGGTGACCGGGTGGTCGTCGAGGCCGGGGAGATCATCCCCGGGGACGGCGACGTCGTCGAGGGCATCGCCAGCGTGGACGAGTCGGCGATCACCGGCGAGTCCGCGCCGGTGATCCGCGAGTCCGGCGGCGACCGGTCCGCGGTGACCGGCGGGACGCGGGTGCTGTCGGACCGGATCGTCGTGGAGATCACCCAGGAGCCCGGCCGGTCGTTCGTGGACCGGATGATCGCCCTGGTGGAGGGCGCGAGCCGGCAGAAGACGCCGAACGAGATCGCGCTCAACATCCTGCTCGCCGCGCTCACCATCGTGTTCCTGCTGGCGGTCGCGACGCTCCAGCCGATGGCGATCTACGCCAAGGACGTCAACCCGGGCGTCCCCGACGGCCCCGCCCTCGGCGGGCACGGCGTGACCGGCATCGTGCTGGTGTCGCTGCTGGTCTGCCTGATCCCGACGACGATCGGGGCGCTGCTGTCGGCGATCGGCATCGCCGGCATGGACCGGCTCGTCCAGCGCAACGTCCTCGCAATGAGCGGCCGCGCGGTCGAGGCGGCGGGCGACGTCGGCACGCTGCTGCTCGACAAGACCGGGACGATCACGCTCGGCAACCGGCAGGCCGCGGCCTTCGTCCCCGTCGCCGGGGTGGGGGAGGACGCGCTGGCCGACGCCGCGCAGCTGTCCAGCCTGGCCGACGAGACGCCCGAGGGCCGCTCGGTCGTCGTGTTCGCCAAGCAGCGCTACGGCCTGCGCGAACGCACGCCCGGCGAGCTGAGCCACGCCACCTGGGTGCCGTTCAGCGCGCAGACCCGGATGAGCGGCGTCGACCTCGACGGCGCGCCCGAGCGGCACCTGCGCAAGGGCGCCGCCGGGGCGGTGGCCGAGTGGGTGCGCGAGAACGGCGGCGCCGTCCCGTCCGACCTGGCCTCGATCGTGGACGGCATCTCCGCGTCCGGCGGCACCCCGCTCGTCGTGGGGGAGCGGACGGGCGGCGCGGCCCGCGTCCTCGGCGTCGTCCACCTGAAGGACGTCGTGAAGGAGGGCATGCGGGAGCGGTTCGACGAGATGCGCCGGATGGGCATCCGCACCGTGATGATCACCGGCGACAACCCGCTGACCGCCAGGGCGATCGCCGACGAGGCCGGGGTGGACGACTTCCTCGCCGAGGCCCGCCCCGAGGACAAGCTCGCCCTGATCAAGCGGGAGCAGGCCGGCGGCCGGCTCGTCGCGATGACCGGGGACGGCACCAACGACGCGCCCGCCCTCGCGCAGGCCGACGTCGGGGTGGCGATGAACACCGGCACGTCCGCCGCCAAGGAGGCGGGCAACATGGTCGACCTCGACTCCGACCCGACCAAGCTCATCGAGATCGTCGAGATCGGCAAGCAGCTGCTCATCACGCGCGGCGCGCTCACCACCTTCTCCATCGCCAACGACATCGCCAAGTACTTCGCGATCATCCCGGCGCTGTTCGCGGGCCTGTATCCGGGGCTGGACGCGCTGAACGTCATGCGGCTGCACAGCCCGGAGTCGGCGATCCTGTCCGCGGTCGTGTTCAACGCGCTGATCATCGTCGCGCTGATCCCGCTCGCGCTGCGCGGGGTGCCCTACCGGCCCGGCGGCGCGTCCCGGCTGCTGTCCCGCAACCTGCGCGTGTACGGGCTCGGCGGGCTCGTCGCCCCGTTCGTCGGCATCAAGATCATCGACCTGTTCGTCCAGTTCCTTCCGGGGGTGTCGTGACATGCGGTTTCCTGCCTGGTTCCGGGTGCATCTGGCGGCGGTGCGGGCCCTGCTCGCGCTGACCGTGCTGCTCGGCGCCGCCTACCCGCTGGCCGTCTACGCGGCCGGGCGGCTGCCCGGCCTGAACGACCGCGCCGACGGCTCCCTCGTCTCCGCGAACGGCCGGACGGCCGGCAGCGCCCTGATCGGCCAGTCCTTCACCGGCAAGGACGGCGAGCCGCTGCGGCAGTACTTCCAGAGCCGCCCGTCCGCCGGGGACTACGACCCCGCCGCGTCCGGGGCGAGCAACCTCGGCCCGGAGGACGTCGTCGACACCCTGCCCGACCCGAAGCTCGGCGCCGACGACCCCGACGCGCGGCAGAGCCTCCTCACCCAGGTCTGCGAGCGCAGCAAGGCGGTCGGCGAGTTCAACGGGGTGAGCGGGGCGCGCCCGTACTGCACGCCCGGCGGCGTCGGCGCGGTGCTGGCCGTCTTCGGGCACCGAACCCCGGACGGGACGGTCCCGCACCCGACCCGCGTCGTCAGCGTGAACGAGGAGCAGGGCGTGGTGAAGGCCCCGTTCGTCGCGTCCTACAAGGGCGTCAAGGTCGACCTGGCCCGCTTCGGCGAGGACTACGCCAAGGGCCTGACCGTCCCCGTCCGGGGCGACGCCCCGGCCGACCCCGCCGTCCCGCCGGACGCCGTCACCGCGAGCGGCAGCGGCCTCGACCCGCACATCTCCCCGGCCTACGCCGACCTCCAGGTCACGCGGGTCGCCGAGGCGCGCGGCGTCCCGGCCGCGCAGGTCGAGCGGCTCGTCCAGCAGAACACCACTGGACGCGCCCTTGGCTTCATGGGCGAGCCGGCCGTGAACGTGCTGAAGCTCAACCTCGCCCTAGACCACGCCTACCCCGCCCGTTAGGGCTGGTAGCGGTAGCCCATCCCCGGTTCCGTCAGCAGGTGCCGGGGATGGGCCGGGTCGTTCTCCAGCTTGCGCCGAAGCTGGGCCATGTACTGGCGCAGGTAATGCGTCTCGCTCTTGTACGCCGGGCCCCACACCGTGGTGAGGAGCTGCTGCTGCGCGACGAGCTTGCCCGGGTTGCGGAGCAGGACGTCCAGCAGCCGCCATTCGGTCGGCGTCAGGTGCACGCCGTCCGACACCGTCTTCGCGGCCAGGTCGATCGTGTGCCCGCCCACCTCGACGGTCGCGGCCACCGCCTCGGCGGACGGCGCCCGGCGCGACACCGCGCGGATCCGGGCCACCAGCTCCTCGATGTCGAACGGCTTGGTGACGTAGTCGTCGGCGCCGGCCTCCAGCGCCTCGACCTTGTCGCGGCTGCCCGCCCGCCCCGACAGCACGATGATCGGGACCTCGGTCCAGCCGCGCAGCCCGTGGATCACCTCGATGCCCTCCAGATCGGGCAGCCCCAGGTCGAGGACGACCAGGTCGGGATGCCACGCACCGGCCCGGCGCAGCGCGGTGGTGCCGTCGGCGGCGACGTCCACCTCGTAGTCGCGGGCGCGCAGGTTGATCCGCAGCGCCCGCAGCAGCTGGGGTTCGTCGTCCACGACGAGCACGCGCGTCATGCGGCCTCCTTCCGGTGCGCGGGCAGCGACACGATCATCGTGAGGCCGCCGCCCGGGGTGTCCTCGGGGATCAGCGCGCCGCCCATCGCCTCGGTCAGCCCGCGCGCCAGCGCGAGCCCGAGCCCCACGCCGGTGTGGTTGTCGCGGTCGCCGAGCCGCTGGAACGGCAGGAACGCCCGCTCCCGCTCGGCCTCCGGGATGCCGGGGCCGCGGTCGGCGATGCGCAGCTCCACCCGGTCCAGGATGGCGCCGGCGGTGATGAGGACGGGCGCGCCGGGCGGGCTGTGCCGCAGCGCGTTGGCGATCAGGTTGACGAGCACGCGTTCGAACAGCGCCGGGTCGGCCGACACCTCGGGGAGGTCAGGGGCGAGCGTGACCGTCACGTCGCCGCCGCCGAGGTCGTCGAGGGCGCGCGGCACGATCTCGTCCAGCGCCAGCGGGCGGGCGGCGATGCCGAGCACGCCCGCCTGCAGTCGGCTCATGTCGAGCAGGTTCGCGACGAGCCGGTCCAGCCGCTCCAGGGAGAGCTGCGCCGTGTCGAGCAGTTCGGCGCGCTCCTCCTCCGTCCAGGCGATCGAGGTACTGCTGAGGCTGTCCACCGCGGCCTTCGCCGAGGCCAGCGGCGTGCGCAGGTCGTGGCTGACGGCGTTGAGCAGCGCGGTCCGCATCCGGTCGGCGGCCTCCAGCGGGCGGGCCTTCTCCGCCTCGGCCCGCAGCCGCTGCTGCCGCAGCGCCCCCGCCGCCTGCACCGCGAACGCCTCCAGGACGCGGCGGTCCCCGGCGGGCATCGGACGGCCCCGGATCGCCAGCGTCAGATCGTCCCCCACCGGGATCTCGGCGTCGCCGTCGCCGGGCGCCCCGCACGGGCGGCCCCCGACGGTCGCGACGATCCGCCAGTCCCCGTCCCCGGACGGGCGCTCCAGCAGCGTGACCGAGGTGAGCCCGAACGTCTCGCGGAGCCGGCCGAGCACCGCGTCCAGGGCGTGCTCGCCGCGCAGGACGTCCCCCGCCAGCGTCGACAGGACCTCCGCCTCCGCGCCCAGCCGCGCCGCCTCCCGGGAGCGCCGCGCGGCGCGGTCCACCACGACGCTCACACCGACCCCGACCAGCACGAACACCGCCAGCGCCAGCAGGTTCTCCTCCGCGGCGACGGTGAAGCGGTGGACGGGCGGGGTGAAGTACCAGTTGAGCAGCAGGAACCCGGCGACGGCCGTGAACAGCGCCGCCCGCATCCCGCCGACCAGCGCGATCGCGACCACCGCCGCCAGGAAGAACAGGATGTCGGACGGCAGCGAGATCGCCGGGCGGGCCGCCAGCAGCCCGAACGTCAGCAGCGGCAGCCCGGCGAGGGCCAGCAGGAACCCGCCGAGCCGGCGGCTCGGCGGCAGGCCCTCCGCGCGGCCCCGCCGCGCGACGCCGCGCCGCGCCTGGTCGTGCGTGACCATGTGCACGTCGATCGAGCCGGACCGCGCCGTCGTCGTCACCCCGACGCCCGGCCGCAGCAGCTGCGCGAACCGCCCGCGCCGCGACACGCCCAGCACCAGCTGGGTCGCGTTCGCGCCGCGCGCGAAGTCCAGCAGCGCGCCCGGCACGTCGTCGCCCACCACCTGGTGGTAGGTGCCGCCGAGCCCCTCCACGGCCTGCCGCTGCCGGGCCAGGTCGCCCGGCCGCGCCCCGGCGAGGCCGTCGCCGCGCGCGACGTGCACGGCGAGCAGGTCGGCGCCCTTCGAGCGGGCGGCGATGCGGGTGGCGCGGCGCAGCAGCGCGTCGCCCTCCGGGCCGCCGGTCAGCGCGACCACGATCCGCTCGCGCGCCTCCCACGTCCCGCCGATGCCGTGGTCGGCCCGGTACCGGTCGAGCTGGTCGTCCACCTTGCCGGCCAGCCACAGCAGCGCCAGCTCCCGCAGCGCCGTCAGGTTGCCGACCCGGAAGTAGTTCGAGAGGGCCGCGTCCACCTTCTCCGGCCGGTACACGTTGCCGTGCGCCATCCGCCGCCGCAGCGCCTCCGGCGCCATGTCGACCAGCTCCACCTGGTCGGCGCGGCGGACCACCTCGTCCGGGACGGTCTCGCGCTGCACCACCCCGGTGATCTGCTCGACGACGTCGTTGACCGACTCCAGGTGCTGGACGTTCACGGTCGAGATGACGTCGATCCCGGCGTCGCGGATCTGCTCGACGTCCTCCCAGCGCTTGGCGTGCCCGGCGCCGGGCGGGTTCGTGTGCGCCAGCTCGTCGACCAGCACCACCGCCGGCGCGCGCTCGATCACCGCGGCGACGTCCAGCTCGGCGAACGCGGCGCCCCGGTAGGTCACCGTCCGGCGCGGGACGACCTCCAGGCCGTCCAGCAGCGCCTCGGTGCGCGGACGGTCGTGCGTCTCGACGTAGCCGACGACCACGTCGGTGCCGCGGTCGAGCCGCCGCCGCGCCTCCGCCAGCATCGCGTACGTCTTCCCCACGCCGGGGGCGGCCCCCAGGTAGACGCGGAGCTGCCCCCTGGCCATGCCCCCATCCTTCCAGGCCGAAGACCACCCACCCTTGGTGGCGTCACCTGGAAGGAAACGCCCGGCGCACCCGGATCCGTCCCGTCTTGACGCGATCCATACGCGGACGCGGCCATCCTTCACGCGTTCCGTACGCGGGAGGGCGGGCGCGTACCTTGGGCGGGGCCGTCCCGGTCGCGTCGAGTACCGTTTCGGGTGTAACCGGGTCAGGCCGGACATCAATGCGGAGGCGGCGCGGTCGGTGCGGACCCTGATCATCGACAACTACGACTCGTTCACCGGCAACCTCGTCCAGTACGTGGCCGAGGCGGGCGCCGAGCCCGCCGTGCTGCGCAACGACGAGGCGGCGTGGCGCGCGGACCTGCTCGACCCGTTCGACGCCGTGGTCATCTCGCCCGGCCCCGGCTCGCCGGACCGGCCGGGCGACTTCGGGATCTGCGCGGACGTGATCGAGCACGCCCGGATCCCGCTGCTCGGCGTCTGCCTCGGGCACCAGGGGATCTGCCACCACTTCGGCGGGCGCGTCAAGCCCGCCCCGGAGGTCAGGCACGGGCTGACCTCGCCGGTCGAGCACACCGGCGACGCCCTGTTCCGGGGCGTGCCGTCGCCGTTCACGGCGGTGCGGTACCACTCGCTCGTCGCGGACGACCTGCCGCCCGTGCTGGAGCCGATCGCCTGGACGCCCGACGGGGTCCTGATGGGCGTGCGGCACACCCGGCGGCCGATCTGGGGCGTCCAGTTCCACCCGGAATCGGTGTGCACGGAGCATGGGCGGCGCATCATCGCGAACTTCCTCGTGCAGGCCGGGCCGGTCGCCGCGAAGCCCGCGCGGGGCCGGGCCGCCGCTCCGGCGCGGCGAGCCGCGCCCTACCGGGTGATCGCGCGGCGGCTGGGCGCGCCGGCGGTGGCCGAGGACGTGTTCGGCGCGCTGTTCGCCGCGTCCGACCGGGCGTTCTGGCTGGACAGCAGCCGCACCGGCGAGCACGGCGGACGGTTCTCGTTCATGGGCGACGCCTCCGGCCCGCTGGCGCGGTTCGCCGCGTTCGACGTGGAGACCGGAGACCTGACGATCGAGTCGGCGGGCGGGCGGGAGCGGGTCGAGCGGGCGTCCTTCTTCGACTGGCTCGACGCCGACCTGCGCGCCCACGCGGCCGACGTCCCGGACCTGCCGTTCGGGTTCGCGCTCGGCTGGGTGGGCTACCTCGGCTACGAGCTCAAGGCCGAGACCGGCGGCGCGCGGGCGCACCCCTCACCGCACCCCGACGCCGCCATGGTCTTCGCCGACCGGGCCGTGGCGTTCGACCACGCGGAGGGCGCCGTCCACCTGCTGGCGCTCTGCCCTGCCGGGGACGAGCGCGACGCGCTGGCCTGGCTGGACGCCATGGAGACCCGCCTGGCGGACCTCGCGCCGCCGGACGAGCCGGGCCCGGTTCCGGCGCCGTCCGAGATCGTCCTGAGGCACGGCCGCCCCCGCTACCTCGACAAGATCGCGGAATGCCTGCGGGAGATCATCGCCGGCGAGACCTACGAGGTCTGCCTGACGAACATGCTCACCGCCGCCGTCCGCGCGGACCCGTGGGACCTCTACCGCCGCCTCCGGCGCGGTGATCCGGTGCCGTTCGGAGCGCTGCTGCGGTTCGGCGACCTGTCGGTGCTCAGCTCCTCGCCCGAGCGCTTCCTGCGCGTCTCGGCGGACGGGGCGGCCGAGTCCAAGCCGATCAAGGGCACCCGGCCGCGCTCGCCCGACCCGGCCGAGGACCGGCGGCTGCGCGCGGACCTCGCGGTGAGCGCGAAGGACCGCGCGGAGAACCTGATGATCGTCGATCTCGTCCGGCACGACTTCGGCGGCGTCGCCGAGACCGGGTCGGTCACCGCCGATCCGGTGTTCGCCGTGGAGAGCTACACGACCGTCCACCAGCTGGTCAGCACGGTCCGGGCCCGGCTCCGCCCGGACGTCTCGGCGGTGCGGTGCGTGCGGGCGGCGTTCCCCGGCGGCTCGATGACGGGCGCGCCGAAGATCCGCACCATGCGGATCATCGACCGGCTGGAGGAGGGCCCGCGCGGCGTGTACTCCGGCGCGCTCGGCTACTTCTCGCTGTCGGGGGCGGCCGACTTCAGCATCGTGATCCGCACCGCCGTCGCCACGCCGGGGCGCGTCGAGTTCGGCATCGGCGGCGCCGTCACCGCGCTGTCGGACCCGGCCGACGAGTTCGTGGAGACCGCGGTCAAGGCCGCGCCGCTGCTCCGCCTGCTCGGCGTCCCGTTCCCCGGGCCGCCCGCCGCGCCGGCCGCCGAGGCGGCCCTCGTGGGCGGCGGCTGAAGGGGGCGGGACGGGAGCGCGCCCGGCCGTCCCGCCCCCCGGTGTCACTCGCCGCCGCAGGCGGGAGTGACGGACTCGGGCGAACCGGTGCCGATGAAACCGAACGTCGTGCC
The DNA here is from genome assembly GCF_040677125.1 of Actinomadura sp. NPDC049382. Taxonomy (NCBI): domain Bacteria; kingdom Bacillati; phylum Actinomycetota; class Actinomycetes; order Streptosporangiales; family Thermomonosporaceae; genus Actinomadura; species Actinomadura sp. NPDC049382. The sequence goes on along the minus strand of NZ_JBFARO010000093.1, from coordinate 11,586 downwards.
GGCCCCGGGCGCGAGCGTCCCGTTCCAGGACTCGTTCGCCGCGGTGACCGACGCACCGGCCTGCGTCACCTTGGCGCCCCAGAACTGGGACACCGACTGGCCGCCGCCGAACGTCCAGGACACCTTCCACGACTTGGTCGCGGCCGTCCCGGTGTTCTTGACGGTGACCTCGCCTTGGAAGCCGCCTCCCCACGAACCGGTCGTCTTGTAGGTGGCCGTGCAGCCTCCGTCAGACGGCGGGTCGGTGGTGGGCGGGTCGCTGGTCACCGGCGGGCTCGACGGCGTCGTGTCGGACGTGTCGCCGTAGATGATGCCCCGCCCGTTCGTACCGAGATAGACGCGGCCGTAGACGCGCGGGTCGCCGGTGAGGGCCTCGCCCGCGTTGCCGTACTGGTGCTGGTCGTCGTTGACGCGCGTCCAGGCACCGCCCGCGTCGTTCGACCGGAACAGGCCGGTGACGCCGTTGACCGTCCCGACCAGATAGAGCGCGGGATAGTTCGCGCCGGGGGCGGCCTTGCCGAACCCGACGTTCACGGCCTTGGAGATGCCCCCGGCCTTGGTGAAGCTCGCGCCGGAGTCGGTCGAGTGGAACAGGCCGGTGTCACCGGCGAGCCAGACGTCGCCCTCCTTGCCGGGCAGCGCCTTGAAATGGACGCCGCTGGACGGCAGCCCGGCCGCCGCCGTCGCCGCGAACGACTGGCCGCCGTTCGCGCTGACGTAGAACCGTCCTCCGGCGAAGGCGTAGAACTTGCTCGCGTTCACCCGGTCGGACTCGACGATCGCGTTGGCCGGGACGCCGGACGACGCGCTCCAGGAGTTGCCGAACCCGGCCGAGTGCACGACCTGCTGCCCGGCGTCGCCCGGCGCCCACACGAACCGGCTCCCGTCCGCCGACGCCGCGACCGTGCCGCCGCTGTTGATGCCGCTCGGCTCGGTGCCCTGGAACCAGTTGGCCCCGCCGTCGGTCGAGAACGCGACATGGCTGTCATCGGGGCGGTCGGAATCGGTGAAGTTCCCCGCCCGCACCATGACGCTCGGGTCGCCCTCGGCGTAGTCGAGGCTGGTCGTGCTGGTGAACACCGGCTGGGTGAACATCGACGACGGCACCGCGCCCAGATCGGCGTGCCGGAACCCGCCGATGTCGCCGAGCCCGCTGACCAGCGGCGCGCCGGACGGCGGGCTGATCAGGTCGAGGACGGCGGTCTCCTCCAGCCCCGTCACCATCGGCTTGATCGTGATCTTGCCGCCGGCGTCCCACCGGGTGAGGTCCCCGGTGCCGTAGATCGTCGCGCCCGTCCCGTACATCAGCCGGTCGGAGTCGAACGGGTCGATCTCCACCGACTCGTTCATCCAGCCGAGCTTCGGCGTGACCTCGGGCGGCGCCGGGTTCGTCCCGAACGTCAGCCAGGGCACCGAGGAGACGTCCTGGGTGTAGCGGAAGCTGCGGTTCGGGTAGCTCGTCCAGTCCCAGATGCGCGTCCAGGACGCGCCGCCGTCGGTGCTCCGCCACATGATCATGTCGGGCCACCAGGACACCTGCGTCGCCACCATCAGCGTCCCCGGGTGCTGCCGGTCGACGGTGAGGCCGCTGTAGCCGAAATAGTCGTCGGAACTGCTGGACGGCACAGGGCTGATCTGCGTCCACGCGCCCGACTGCGTGTTGTACTTCCACACGTCGCCCTTGGCGCCGCTGTAAGGGCCGGCCGTATCGCTTGTGGCGATGTAAAGCGCATGGTTGGACGCGTCCAGTACGCCCTTGTGCGCGATGTAGCCGGTGGGCTGGCCCGCTAGGCGCTCCCACGTCGCGCCCGCGTCCGTACTCCGGTAGACGGTGTTCGCCTTGTCGGCGACGCCCGCGTAGATCGTCCTGGTGGGCGTGCCGGACGTTCCGGTGCTCTCGTCGAACGTCACCCAGACGACGCCGGGCCGGTGACTGGCGTAACCGGTCGTGTCACTCGGATCGTCGGAGTAGTCGCCCGGATTGGTGAAGCTGTTCACCTTCGTCCAGGTCGCACCCCGGTCGGTGCTGCGCCAGAGACCATGCCCTTCAGGCGTGCCCAGATACAGCACCCGGTTGTCATTGGGGTCTACGGCGAGCCGTTCGCCCATGCCGCGTCCCGGCATGTTGCCGCCCAGTTTGAACGGCAGTTCCGCGATGTCCCATGTCCGGCCCCGGTCGGCCGAGCGCAGCACGGCGCCGTTGTTGGGGTCCCAGTCGTTGGTGTACATCCCGACCGCCGCGTACACCCGGTCGGCGTCCACCGGGTCGGCGGCCAGGCTGATCACGCCGTTGTAGCCCCACTCGTCCCAGCCGGCCCAGTCGAGCAGCGGGATCCACCGCCCGTTCGCCTGGTCCCACCGGTACGCGCCGCCGATGTCGGTGCGGGCGTAGACGAGGTTCTTCTCCTTGCGGCTGAAGACGATGCCGGGCACGAACCCGCCGCCGTCGATCCGCACGTTCCGCCAGGTGTAGGTCTCGGCCGCGGCGGCGGGGCGGGGAGCGACCGCCGCCATCACCGCGACCATCGCGGCGACCAGCGCGAGCGCGGCCAGTGCCGCCGCGACGGCGGCGGTCGATGATCTTCGTGCGGGCATGGCGCCTCCTTGGTGTCCCGGTGCCCAGGAGGCTGATCGAAGCGCTTCGATCCGTCAACGCCCGGCGTTCGCCTTTCATGGCGGGCCCCGCTCACCAGCCCGAACGCGCCCCGCCGCATGAAAACTGAGGGCCGGGTGGCGTCCGGTGACCGCGAAGATCGTGCGGTTCGGCGGCTACGCGGCCCGTGAACGCGGAGACACCGCGCGGGGGCCCGCCCGGCCTTCGTCGACGACGCTGGTCCGGTCGGCGTGGGACGCCTCGGCGAGGGAGCGCGTGGAGAGCAGGATCGCCGCCCCCGAGCCCGCCAGATCGCGCAGCACCGCCCAGATCCGCTCGACCGTGCCGCTGTCGAGGCCCGCCAGGGGATCGTCCAGGAAGAGGACGTCGGAGCGGTTCAGCAGGGCCAGCGCCAGATCCAGCAGGCGCCGCTGCCCGGCGGTCAGCCGCTCGAAGCGCACCGCCGCCAGGCCGCCGAGACCGGTCAGCTCCAGCGCGTCCGCACTCGTCAGCGGGTCGATCGTCCAGCGGCGGAAGGACTCGGCGATCTCCTCGACGGTGAAGCCCGCGTGGTCGCCGCCCTCCCGCCAGACCGCGCCCAGGCGGAGTCCGTCCCGGCCCCCGTACGGGTCGACCCCCTTCACCCGCACCGACCCGGACATGGGGCGCCGCAGCCCCGCCACCGCCTCCAGGACGGCCGTCTTGCCCGACCCCGGCCGGCCGAGAAGCGCGCACACCTCCCCGGCCGCCACGTCGAACGACACGCCCGCGGCCTTCTCCCGGCCGCCCACCCGCAGATTCCGAACCCGGATCACCGGCTCCATGCGTCCCCCCAAGCCGCCCTACCGGCGCCCTCAAGATCACTTACCTGGGACTGTACGGCCGCCCGGCCGCCGCCCGCCCCGTCGGCGCCTGGTCGTTCGCAGTCCGTAAGAACTGGCCCGGCCGCCGGTCTCTCGGCGGGACGGCGGCCGGGCGGTGAAGGGGTCAGCTCGCGAAGGTGAACCAGTTGACGTTGACGAAGTCGGCCGGCTGGCCGCTGCTGAAGGTGAGGTAGACGGTGTGGGTGCCGGTCGTTCCGGCGATGTTGGCGGGGACCGTCCGCCAGCTCTGCCAGCCGCCGGTGTTCGCGATCGCGAAGTCGCCGATCACCGGGCCGGCCGGGCTGTCCAGCCGCACCTGCACCAGGCCGCTGACCCCGGCCGCCGCGCCCGAGGCGACCCTGGCCTTGAACTGCGTCGCCGGGGTGCCGCCGAACGCGACGCGGTCATAGCGCAGCCAGTCGCCGTTGCCGATGTGGCCGACGTTCTGGCCGCCGCCGGTGTCGGTCGTGGTCTCCGTCTGCGTGCCCGACTGCGCGTCGCTGCCCTCCGCCTGGATCGTCGAGCGGGCGTCGACCGTGTCGCCCGTCGGCGGCGGCGTGGTCGAGCCGCCGCTCTGCCAGACCGCGACGTAGTCGACCAGCATGGGACGCCCCGAGACGGTGTCCGCGGTGGGCGTGCCGCGCCCGGCGACGCCGTTGGGGAACCCGCCGCCCATGGCCACGTTCAGCAGCAGGAAGTAGCCGCCGTGGCCGGTCATGTTCGCCCACGTCCCGGCGTCGAGCTGGTTCTGGCCGACGCTGTGGAACTGCTGGCCGTCCACGTACCAGCGCAGCTGGTTGGGGCTGACGCTGCGGTCCCACTCGAAGCGGTAGGTGTGCATGCCCCCCTGGCAGGACGTCCCCGGGCAGGCGCGGCTCGCGCCGATCCCGTTCGTCTCGTTGCAGGGGCCGCCCGGATTCGTCCCGCAGTGCAGGACGCCCCAGACGGAGTTGATCCCGTTGACGTTCTCCATGATGTCGAACTCGCCGATCGACGGCCAGTTCTGGTAGTTGCCCCGGTACGGGGACCCGAGCGCCCAGAACGCGGGCCAGTAGCCGAGCGCCTGCGCGCCCGTCACGTTGGGCATCTGGATGCGCCCTTCGATGCGCAGCACGCGCCCGTCGGCGGGCTTGAAGTCGGTGCGCTGCGTCTCGATGCGGGCCGACGTCCACTCGCCCGAAGCGGTCTTGACGGGGGTGATCCGCAGGTTGCCGCCGCCGTCCAGGCTGACGTTGGCGGGGTCGGCGGTGTAGTTCTGGATCTCGCCGGTGCCCCAGTTTCCCGGCCCGCCGGGGTAGCCGTGGCCGGTGTCGATGATCCAGTTGGCCGCCGAGGGACGTGCCCCGGCGGCGCCGTCGAAGTCGTCGCTCCAGACCAGGCTCCAGCCGGACGGGGGCGGCGGGACGGACGCGCCGGCCGTCGGCGGCGTCACGGCGACGGCGACCGCGGCCGCGGCCGGGAGCGCGGCGGCGAGCACGGCGAGCGCGGGCCGGCGCCAGAACCGGGGACGTCTCGGTGGGATCATGGCGGGAACCTCCAGAGAGGGTGGGAGCAAGCGCGGGGTGCCTGCCTCTGGTGCGCTCAATGTCACCCGCCCGGGGACCTCCGTCAAGAGGTCGAGAGAGCGCTCTCTCGCGGTCGAGAGCTTGCGAATATGCCTATGACCAGGTCTCCTATGTTCACCAACTCGGTTTTGCTCTTTTCGAGAAATCGCTCTCTCGTGAAGGCGCGGGTTCGCGCCCGGCCGGCGCGCGTAAGGTCGATCCCTGATGGTGGAGAGGCGGGCATGAAACGTCCCACGCTGGAGGCCGTGGCGGCCAGGGCCGGGGTCTCGCGGGCCACGGTGTCGCGCGTGGTCAACGGCTCCGCCACGGTGAACCCGCGGATACGCACGGCCGTCCTGCGCGCCGTGGAGGAGCTCGGCTACATCCCGAACTCGGCCGCCCGCAGCCTGGTGACCCAGCGCACCGGGTCGATCGGGCTCGTCGTCTCCGAGCCGCCCGCGCGGGTGTTCTCCGACGACCCCTTCTTCCTGTCGGTCGTCCGCGCCGTGAGCCAGGAGCTGGAGGCCGCCGACAAGCAGGTCGTGCTCATGATGCCGTCCACCCCGGCGGGCCAGGCGAGGGTGGAGCGGTACGTCGCGGGCCGGCATGTGGACGGCGTCATCCTGCTCTCCCAGCACGGCGCGGACCCGCTGCCGGCGGCCCTCCTGCGGACGGGCGTGCCCGTCGTGTCGCACGGCCGCCCCGTGTCCACGGCCAGGCCGCCGTACTGCGACGCCGACAACGTCGGCGGCGCGCGCGCCGCCGTGGAGCACCTCCTGGCCACGGGGCGGCGGCGCATCGCCGCGATCACCGGCCCGCCCGACATGTCCGCCGGGCTGGACCGGCTCGCCGGGTACCGCGAGGTCCTCTCCGGCACCGACCGCAGGTCCCTGGCCGCGCTGGGCGACTTCACCCGCGAGTCGGGGGCGGCGGCCATGGCGCAGCTCCTGGAGGACGACCCCGGTCTCGACGCGGTGTTCGCGGCGAACGACCTGATGGCGGCCGGTGCCCTGCACGCGCTGCGGAAGGCGGGGCGGCGCGTCCCGGACGACGTCGCCGTCGTCGGCTTCGACGACATCGACGCCGCCCGCTACACCGACCCGCCGCTGACCACCGTCCGCCAGCCGGTCGCCGAGGTGGCGCGGGCCGCCGTCCGGATGCTCCTCACCGGCGGCGAGGGGCCGGCCGAGCCGGTGGTCCTTCCCACGGAGCTCATCGTCCGCGACTCCACCTGAACCGCGGCCGCCCCGGTAGCGGCGGCCTCCCCTGGCCGCCACCGGCACTCGGCGACGTCAGCGGGCTGACGGCCTGACCCAGGCACGCGACCAGGCGGGTCCGGTCCCCTAGGGGCCCGGACCCGCCGGCCGTGCGTCGTACCGCTAGCCGGCGCTCGACCTCGCGGCCCGCTCGATGACCCGGGTGACGGTCCCGGGCTGCGTCATCAAGCCGAGGTGCCCGGCGTCGTACTCGGCGACCGTGGAGCCGGCCCGCTTCGCCATGGCCCGCTCGGCGGCGGCCGGGATGATCTTGTCGTTCTTCCCGATGAGGTACCAGGACGGGATGCCCCGCCAGGCCGGGGCCGCCGACGGCTCGTTGAGCGCGCCGACCGTGGCCGGCCGCTGGGTGGCCGTCACGAGCGCCTTGTCCCTCGCGTCCAGCCCGGTCGCGAACGAGGTGAAGACGGTCGACCTCTTGAGGTAGAGGTCGGTCGTCGCGGTGGGCGGCAGGGTGCCGGGAACGAAGTCGAAAACGGTCGTCGGGTCCACCGAGAGTGCGGAATCCGGGCCCGCGAGCGCGGTGGCGGACTCGCCCTCGTCCGGCGCGAACGCGTTCACGTAGACGAGCGCCTTGACATTCGCGCTCCCCGTGGCCGCATTGGTGATCACGGCGCCGCCGTAGGAATGGCCGACGAGGACGACGGGCCCCTTCTGGGATTCCAGGAAGGTGCGCACGAACGCGGCGTCGCCGGACAATGACCGCAGCGGATTGGCGACCGCAACGACGGGATACCCGTCGCCCTGGAGCCTGGTGACGACCTTGTTCCAGCTCGACGCGTCGGCCCAGGCCCCGTGCACGAGCACGATCGTGGGCTTCGCCGTCCGATGCCGCTTCTCCTGCGAGAACGCGCTCTGCGTCTGGACGATGCTCGTCAGGACGAGGGCGGCTGCCAGCACGAGGGCCGCCGCGGCGGGTCTCCTCCTGAGACGGCCGGCAGGCTGGCCGGGAGAACTGGTCATGGTTTTCTCCTGTTCGATGGACGGGCCCGTTGGGACGGCGCCGGCAATGGGGGAATCGGCTTTATGGGCCATTTTCGTTCGCACCCGTGACGGCCGTCCGGCCCGGATCGATCGCGGGGCGATCGACTCATGATTAATGACCGGATATCGGCTGCCCCTGTGACACATTCCCATGCAGAAATGTCAAGATTTCTCCATGGCGGGGCACGGTTTTCGGTGGTGTCAGTGGAGGGCGTGCAGCGCCGCCTCCACGGCCCGGTGGAAGGTCGGATACGTGTAGATCATGTGCTTGAGGAGATCGGTCGGCGTCTCGGCGTGGACGGCGACGTTCAGCCCGTACAGCACCTCGCCGCCGGCCGGCCCGGCCGACGTCGCGCCGACCAGCACGCCGCGGTCGGCGTCCTCGACGAGCTTGACGAACCCCGCGTTGCCGGGGCCGTGGATCCGGCCGCGGGCGGACTCCGGGATCGGCGCCAGGCCGGTGCGCACCCGCATCCCCCGGTCGCGCGCCTGCCGCTCGGTGATCCCGACCGCCCCGATCTCCGGGTCGGTGAACGTGACGCGGGGCAGCGCCCGGTAGTCGGCGTCGCGGCCGGGGCGGCCCAGGATGTCGCGGACGGCGATCTGCGCCTGGTACATCGAGATGTGCGTGAACGCGCCGTGGCCGGTGATGTCGCCGACCGCCCACAGCCCCTCGGCCGCCCGCATCTGCCCGTCGGTGGGCACCGCGTGGGCGGCGGGGTCGAGGCCGACGGTGCCGACGTCCAGCGCGGCCAGGTCGCTGCCGCGTCCGGTCGCGACCAGCAGGCGCTCCGTGCGGACCGGCTCCAGACCGCCTTCGAGCAGGGCCTCGAACGCCGTCCCGTCGTGCTCGAAGTCGACGGCCCCGGCGCCGGTGCGGACGGTGACGCCGTCGGCCCGCAGCGCCCGCGCGGCGAGCTCCCCGGCCTCGGGCTCCTCGCGGGCGAGCAGCCGCTCCCCGCCCTCCAGGACGGTGACCGCGCAGCCGAAGCGGGCGTAGACCTGCGCGAGCTCGACGCCGATCGCGCCGCCGCCGAGCACGAGCAGGGAGGCCGGCATCTCCGCCGCCTCGATGGCCTCCCGGTTCGTCCAGTACGGCGTCCCCTCCAGGCCCGGAATCGGCGGGATGCGCGGCTGCGAACCGGTCGCCAGGAGCACACCGCGCCGGGCCTCGAACGTGCGGTCGCCGACGGTGACCCGGCGCGGGCCCGCGAGCCGCCCCCGCTCCCGCACGAGCCGCACCCCCTTGGCCGTCAGGCGGTCGGCGGCCGCCTCGTCGTTCCAGCCGTTGGTGGCCTCGGACCGGACGCGCGCGGCGACCCGGCTCCAGTCGGGGACCGCCTTGCCCTCGCCGGCCAGCACGGGAACGCGCCCCGCCTCGGCGAGCGCGTTCCCGGCGCGGATCATCATCTTGCTGGGGACGCATCCCCAGTACGGGCACTCGCCGCCGACGAGCCCCGCCTCGATCCCGACCACGTCCAGCCCGGCCTCGGCGAGGGTGCCCGCGGCGTACTCGCCGCCGGGCCCGAGCCCGACCACCACTACATCGACCTGGTCACTCATGCCGTTCTCCTTCGTTGTCCTCAATTCGGGTCCCCGCCGCCCCCGACAGGAGCGCGGGCGCGTCGGCGAGCGCGCCGACCACGGCGACGGCGCCGCGGCGGTGCTCGGCGAAGCGGCACGCCGCCTCCGCCTTGGGCCCCATGGACCCCGCCGGCAGCGGCAGCCGCCGCAGCAGCGCGGGGGTGACGCGGCGGAGGGGCCGGGCGCGCGCGGTGCCGTGGCCGCGCTCGATCGCGGGGACGTCGGTGAGGAGCAGCAGCACGTCCGCCTTGAGCCGCGTCGCGAGCAGCGCCGCCGCGAGGTCCTTGTCGACGACGGCCTCGACGCCGCGATGGCCGCCGTCGGTGGGGACGCCGCCCCCGCCCACGGCGATGACCAGGCACCCCTCGTCGGTGAGGCGCGCGATCGTCGGCAGTTCCACGATGGCGCGCGGCTCGGGGGAGGGGACGACCCGGCGCCAGGCGTCGCCGTCCCGGCGCATCGTCCAGCCGTGCTCGGCCCGCAGCCGCTCGGCCTCCGCCGCGTCGTAGGTGCGGCCGACGAACTTGGTCGGGTCGCCGAACGCGGGGTCCTCCGGGTCGACCTCGGTCTCGGTGAGCAGCGCGGCGATCTCCCGGCCGGGGAGGGCGCGGCGTAGTTCGCGGGCGAGCCAGTAGCCGATCATGCCTTGGGTCTGGGCGCCGAGGACGTCGAGGGGGTAGGGGGCGGAGAGTGCCGGGTCGGCGGCGCTCTCCACGGCCAGTAGCCCGACCTGCGGGCCGTTGCCGTGCGTGACGATCAGCTCGTTGCCGTCCGCGAGCGCGGCCAGCCCGCCCACGGCCTCGCGGACGTGCGCGACCTGCACGGACGCGTCGAGCGGTTCGCCTCGGCGTAGCAGCGCGTTGCCGCCGAGGGCCGCGACGACCCTCACGGCCGTCCGTCCAGGCGCTCGGTGAGCAGCGCGGCCAGCACGGCTTGGGTGGCAGGCAGCCGGTTGGCGGCCTGCTGGAAGACCAGAGAGCGGGCGCCGTCGATGACGCTGGCGGTGACCTCTTGGCCGCGGTGGGCGGGCAGGCAGTGCATGAAGACGGCGTCGTCGCGGGCCTGGGCCATCAGCCGCTCGTCCACCCGGTAGGGCGCGAGCGCGGCGGTGCGGCGTGCCCGGTCGTCCTCGACGTCGCCCATGGACAGCCAGACGTCGGTGTAGACGACGCTCGCGTCCTTGACCGCCTCGGCCGGGTCATCGGTCACCAGGACGGCTCCGCCGCGCCGCCGCCCCTCGGCGGTGGCGAAGGCGACGGCCTCCTCGGGCGGCGCGTAGCCGGGCGGGGTGGCGATCGCGACGTCCATTCCGGCGAGGGCCGCGGCCTCCATCAGGCTGCGGGCGACGTTGCCGCCGTCCCCGAAGTAGGCGACGCGGTGGCCGCGCAGGCGGCCGAAGTGCTGCTGGACGGTGAGCAGGTCGGCGATGGCTTGGAGCGGGTGGTGTCCGTCGGTCAGGGCGTTGACGACCGGGATGGGTGCTGCGGCGGCGAGGTCGGTGACGTCGCCGTCGGCGTACGTGCGGATCACGATCGCCGCCGAGTAGGAGCCCATCACCCGGGCGGTGTCGCCGATGGTCTCGCCCCGGCGCAGTTGTAGTTCGTCGGGGCCGACGGCGATGGGTGTGCCGCCGAGTCGGGTGACCGCTGCGGCGGTGGACAGCCGGGTGCGGGTGGAAGGTTTGGCGAAGTACATCGGCACGATCTGATGGGCGAGCAGGTCGTGCGCGGAGTCGGGCACCCGGTGGAAGTCGGCCGACAGCCGCAGCAGCAGCGTCAGGTCGTCGCCGTCCAGGTCGGCGATGCGCAGCAGGTCCTTCACGATGCCACCTCGTTCTCGTGGGTCGTTCCGCCGCCGGGAGCCGCTTCGTCGCGTTGGAGGGGGCAGCTCATGCAGCGGGGGCCGCCGCGTCCGCGGCCGAGTTCTCCGCCGGGGATGGTGATGACCTCGATGCCGTTGCGGCGGAGCATGGTGTTGGTGGTGATGTTGCGTTCGTAGGCGACGACGACGCCGGGTTCGAGGGCCAGGACGTTGTCGCCGTCGTCCCATTGCTCGCGTTCGGCGGCCCGCACGTCCTGTGCGGCGGACAGGACGCGGACGCGGGGCAGGCCGAGGGCGCGGGCGATGGCGGGGAACAGCGCGTCGTTGTCGTCGACGGTGACGGTTGCGCCGGTGCCGGGGGTGAGGGTGTAGGAGCGCAGCGGGGGGAGTTCGGGGTAGACGGCGAAGGCGTCGCGGTCGACCATGGTCATGACGGTGTCCAGGTGCATGAACGCGCGCTGCTTGGGCAGTTGCGCGGCGACGATGTGGTGGGCCCGGCCGGCGGCGAACAGCCGCTGGGCGAGGAGCTCGATGGCCTGTGGTGTGGTGCGTTCGCTCATGCCGATGAGCACGACGCCGTCGCCGAGGACGTGGATGTCGCCGCCCTCGATGGAGGGCAGGGCGAAATCGGTGCCCCGGTACCAGACGGGGATGTCGGCGCCGGTGAACATGGGGTGGTGCCGGTAGAGGGCGTCCAAATGGACCGTCTCGCGGCGACGCGCGGATTTGGCCATCGGATGCAGCGTCACGCCGCCGTAGATCCAGGCGGACGGGTCGCGGGTGTAGAGGTGGTTGGGCAGGGGCGCCAGGACGAAGTCGCCGTCGTCCAGGGAGGCCAGGAGCAGGCTGTGGGCGGCCAGGCCGAGTTCTTGTTTGGTGAGTCCGCCGATGAGGTGGCGGGTGAGGGTGTGGGGGTCCATGTC